>JAKDKP010000767.1 GCA_030453285.1 Propionibacteriales bacterium | reverse complement strand
CTCGCGGAGGGCAAGCGGGTCCTGATCGACGACCCGGCCCGGTTCGAGGGGGTCACCGCGGTTGGGGTTGATGAGCACGTCTGGCGGCGCACGAGGCGCGGGGACAAGTACGTCACCGTGGTCATCGACCTGACTGGGATCCGCGACGGGACCGGCCCGGCGCGGCTGCTCGACATGGTCGAAGGCCGCTCCAAGCAGGCGTTCAAGACCTGGCTCAGCGAACGCGAGCAGTCCTGGCGCGACGCGGTGGAGGTCGTCGCGATGGACGGATTCACCGGCTTCAAGACCGCCACCGCAGAGGAGCTGCCCGACGCGGTCGCCGTGATGGATCCCTTTCATGTGGTGCGCCTGGCCGGTGACGCCCTGGACCGCTGCCGGCGCCGGGTCCAGCAAGACATTCACGGTCACCGCGGCCGTTCGGGCGACCCGCTCTACGCGGCACGCAGAACCTTGCACACCGGGGCCGGCCTGCTGACCGAGAGGCAGCAGTTGCGGCTGGAGGCCCTGTTCGCGCGCGAGGAGCACGTCGAGGTCGAGGCGACCTGGGGGATCTACCAGCGGATGATCGCCGCCTACCGAGAACCCGACCGGACCCGCGGGCGCGAGCTGATGGCCGCGGTCATCGAATCGGTCAGTTCCGGTGTCCCCGCCGCGTTGATCGAGCTCATCACCCTCGGCCGCACCCTGAAGAAGCGGGCCGCTGACGTGCTGGCCTACTTCGACCGGCCCGGCACCAGCAACGGCCCGACCGAGGCGATCAACGGACGCCTCGAACACCTGCGCGGCTCCGCCCTCGGGTTCCGCAACCTCACCAACTACATCGCCCGATGCCTCCTCGAGGCAGGCGGATTCAGACCGCGGCTACACCCTCAACTGTGATGAGCCTCTATGAGTCGTTGATCCTTGGTGGCATGGCACATGGACTACTAGAGCTGTCAACCGGCGCACAGCTCGGTGAAACGACGCTCCGCGCCCGATGCACGCATATTCGATAGGCTCACGGCGTGGAAGATGCTCGAGACGAACGAACGGCTGAGCGGAACGACGTTCTCCTGCGGTCCGAACGCTTCGACGTGGTCCGCTGGTCCATAACGGGACCAAGTGGTGAAGAGTCTCGCCTCTTCATTGAGCATCCGGGAGTGGCTGCCATTTTGGCTACTCGCCACGAGCGAGTCGTCTTGATTTTGAACCATAGGTTCAACCTTGGCGTGCGCCTTTGCGAGATCCCAGCGGGAACGTTGAGGAGCGGTGAAGACCCGATGCGGGCGGGCAAGCGCGAGCTGCGCGAGGAAACTGGGTACGAGGCTACTAGCTGCCACTTGGTTGCTCAGTTCTACTCCTCACCAGGCGTTTCAGATGAGCTTGTGCACCTGTTTCACGCGGAATGCGCGACAACAGTGCAGGACCAGAAGCTCGATAATGCCGAGGAGATCGCAGTAGGCGAGTTCGACGTCGATCAGGTCCGTGATCTTGTTGCGACCGGCGGCATCCGAGACGCGAAGACACT
>JAKDKP010000766.1 GCA_030453285.1 Propionibacteriales bacterium | reverse complement strand
CCAGCTCCGGCGGCGTCAACCGCAGCGAGGCCTGCTCGGCGGCATCGGCGATCATGGCGACGATCGCTTCCCGATCCTGCACGGACGCGAACCGCCAGCCCATCGACTGCCGGCTCGCTTCGGCGTGGAGGTTCCAGCGCCGCCAGGTCGATCGCTTCTCACCGACGACCTCGACGACGGTCTGCCCGAGTTCGGCGATCACCTCCAACGGCACGTCGTCGGCGCGCAGGGGTCGGGCCGCTTGGGTCTGGGTGATGCGGCTGGCCCATCCGGTGGCGTCTTCACCGAGCACGTGGGTGGCGCGGTCGCGCCAGCCGGCGGTGAGGTCGGCCAGCGAGTGCACGTGCTTGTCCGGTCGGGTCGCGAGCGTCGCTTGGGCTCTCAGCCGCACGATCGTCTTTGCGGAGGGGCGGCGGCCGTGTTCGGCGACGTAGGCGGCGATGAGGCGGTCGGCTTCGGCGTCGATGTCGTGGGAGCGAGTGGAGAACTCCTCGATCAGCTCCTCACCGACCCCGATGATCTCCCACGCCGGGTTGCGGTCACGTCCCCGATCTCGCGCCTCCCAGCCCAGGCCGAGCATCCCGGTGAGCCGGTCGGCCAGGACCGCGTTGTAATGCTCCGACAACGCGACCACCGCGGCGTGCATGGGTCGTCCGTCCAAGGATCGCCACCGCCCATCCAACGCCGTCTGCACCTTGTTGCTGACCACCACGTGCGTGTGGAGCTGCGGGTCGGAGGACCGGGAGTCGTAGTGATCGAACGCCGTCGCGACCAGCCCGGTGACATCGACCTGAGCGACCGCGCCATCGGCGGCGGTGTACCCGGTGCGGGTCGCGGCGACCTCCCGCTCCATGAACTCCAGCACCTCCGCCACGGCATCATGATGCGCTTGGGCGATCAGCGCCTGGGTGCCGGCGTCGGCGACGCCCCACAGCACCGAGACCGACTTCGGCACCGAGAACGTGTAGTCAAAGCCCGCGACCGCACGCCGGTTGCCACGCTCGGTCTCCTCGGCCTCGATCTGGGCGACCTGCTCGGCGCGCTCGCCCATCCCCAACCCCGGATCAAGACCCTTCACGCGCTTGCTGATCCGGTCGGCGACCGAGACGTACCGTGGGAACGCCCGGCCCAACGGTTTGCCGGTGATGGGGTCGCGGCCCATCCCGATCAGCAACTGCAACTGCGCCTCGGACACCTCATCCCCAGCACCGATCTGCCCGTCACCGAGACCCGGCAGAGCCGAGCCCATCCACGCGCCCGGAGGCGTTCCCTCCTCCGCGTAATACCTCGTCAACGGCGTCGAGAGGGAACGGTCACCGTCAGCGGCAGCGATCGTGCGCAGCAGATACTTGTACCCATCGCCCGCGCTCATCACCCGCATCGAAACCGTCATGCCGACGAGGTGAACAGCACCGCCACGACGCGGAGCGGCGGTGCCTACGTCCCGGCGGGGTACCTTGCTCGGCGTAATAGCGGGTCAGCGGCGTGGACAGTGACCGGTCACCGT
>JAKDKP010000765.1 GCA_030453285.1 Propionibacteriales bacterium | reverse complement strand
CCAGGTCTCGCGGTCGCCGACGCGCTGGTAGATCGCGATCGTCAGATCGTCTGCCGCGACGACATCACCGGGGATATGTCGCCAACTGGGGGCGCGTCCTTGCGTGATCACCGGCACGAGCACCTGATCACACAGGTGCTTGCGATCAGCGAGGAACTCCTGGCCGGAGTGATCGCCGTGACACCAGGCCGGGCACGGCTCGTCCAACCACTCGGGACGTTCACCATCGGTGCTCATCAGACTGATTCCTTCCCGCCTGCACGGTGCAGACCAGCCTTCATCGAGCCGTCCATGCCTGGGCACGAACTGGGCTCCGCCCGGCGAAGGTGGGTTACAGGTGAGGTCCCGCAGGCGGGGACGTGCTCGTGGCTGGCGTATCGAGCCGGTGGCCGGGTGTCTCCCGGCTCGCCCGCTGGGCCGGATCGTGGAGGCTGTCGAGCATCGCGTTCACGTCGCCGGCGTGGGTGACGACCTCGGCGCGTCCGCGCTTGATCAGCGCGTGCGGCCCCGCACTCGTCACCGAGGTCACCGGGCCAGGAATGGCGCCGACGGCGCGGCCGTGCCGGTGCGCCTCCGTGGCCACCAGCAACGATCCCGACCGGAAGCCCGCCTCCGAGATGACCGTGGCACCCGAGAGCGCTCCGAGCAGGCGAGCACGAGCCATGAACCGGTACCGGGTCGGAGAAGACCCCGGCGGCACCTCACTCGCCAACAGCCCGACATCACCGATCCGATCCAACAGATCAGCATGCCCCTGCGGGAAGGGGCGGTCGACACCGCCGACCAGGATCGCGATGGTGGCCCCGCCGACCGCGAGCGCTGCGCGGTGCGCGGCGGCGTCGATGCCGTAAGCAGCGCCGGAGACGATGGTGTGCTCCTCGCGGGCCAGGCCGCCGGCGATCTCGTCGGTTACCTGGATTCCGTACTCCGAGGCCGCTCTGGCGCCGGTGATCGTCACCCGGTCCGTGAGCCCACCGGCCAGGAACGAGGTCGCCCCTCGCGTCCACAGCAGGTACGGAGCACGGGAGCCGAGATCGTTGAGCGCCTGCGGCCAATCGGTATCGGTGGGGATGAGTGTGCTCATGCCGCGGCGTTCGGCGTCAGCGACCCGTGCGGGGATGCCATCCTCGATCCGCGGGGCGACGCGCTGGCGCCAGGCGATCGCATCGGCACGGTTCATCTCGGGCACCGCGGCCTGATCGTCTTCGAGCAAGCGGATCGTCTCGATGCCGCCAACGCGGTGCAGGATATGCCCGGTGGTCGGGTCGTCGGGTTCGGCGATCATCGACAGCATCATCCGCGCCTGCCGCTCACCGCTCACCTGCTCTGCCAGCCTCGCCATGATCCCTGCCCCTTTCTCCGAAACGGTTACCGGCAAGGTGCACCCCCGACAGCCAGGGCGCGGCAGGGTCAAGGGGCTGGGGTTCCGTCTGTCGCAGGTTCGCCGTAGAATAGGGGCCACGGAGGCAGAAGCCCCTCATCATGTAGGCCCCTCGCGGGCCGTCCCTTCGGGA
>JAKDKP010000764.1 GCA_030453285.1 Propionibacteriales bacterium | reverse complement strand
CTGCGCACCGGTCTGGAGGCCGGTGCGTACGGGATGTCCGACGGACTCACCTACGTACCGGCCATGTTCGCCACCACCGACGAGTTGATCATGCTGTGTCGGGTGGTGGCCGAGTACGACGGCCTGTACGTCCCGCACCACCGCAACTATGGGTCGGACGCCCTCGGTGGCTACGGCGAGTGTTTCGACATCGCGCGTGCCTCCGGCGTACGACTGCATCTTGCCCACGCGCACCTCAGCTACCCACTCAACGAGCATCGGTTGGACGAGTTGATCAACCTCTTCGACACCGCCGAAGCAGATGGCGTCGACTTCAGCTTTGACGCCTACCCCTACGTTGCCGCGATGTCCACCCTGCACGCCCAGTTCCCGGGCTGGACACAGACCGGCACCACAGCCGAGCAGCGGGCCCGATTCGCCCAGCCTGATTCCTTGATCAAGATCACCGAGGCGATGGAGGTCACCGGGTCCGACGGGCACAGTGGCCTGCCGGTGGACTGGACGACCATCGTGATCGGCGGGGTGCCGACGCCGGCCTGGGAGCACGTCGTGGGTCGTTCGGTCGCCGACCTCGCTGCCGAACAGGGCAGCACTGGCACCCGAACCGCGATAGACATCCTGCTCGGCACCGACTTCGGCGCCTCCTGCCTGATCTTCTGCGGGTTCGAGCACAACGTGCGTGCCTTGATGACCCACGCACGGCACACGGTCGGCAGCGACGGCATTCTCGTCGGATCCAAGCCTCATCCACGCTCCTGGGGCACCTTCCCGCGCGTGCTGGGACACTACGTACGAGACGAAGGGGTGCTGTCGCTCGCCGAAGCTGTCCGGCACATGACCTCGGCGCCGGCAGATCGACTGGGCTTGGCCGATCGCGGCCGGCTGCGGACCGGGCACCGCGCCGACCTGGTGATCTTCGACCCGGCCACCGTCGGTAGTCCGGCCACGTACGAGAACCCATTTCGGGCTGCCGTCGGCATCGACCGGGTGATCATCAATGGCACGGAGGCGGTGATCAACGGGGCGATGACCGGGAGCCGGTCCGGGCACGTGTTGCGCCACCGACCATGATCAGAAGTCCAGCAGGCTGCTCCGCAGATGACGCCACCACATCACCGTCGCTGCGCAACAGAGCGCCAAGCAGCTGAAGACCACGGCCAGACCTGGCTCCGGCCACCCAGCACCCTCCGGATTCATCTGCAGCACCATCGACACCAGGCTCCAGAACTGGGTGGCCGCGACGCCGACGCTCACCGCGCTCACCACGAATCCGGTCAGGCCGGTGCCGTGGCGATACCGCAGCCCGGTAACCGCGATCCCCACCACGAGAGCGAACCAGAGGCCGAGCACAAAGGTCGGAATGAGTGGGTCCAGGATGCCTCGCAGGTCGTCCTCGGTCCCGACCCCGACGAACAGCGCGCCGCCGGCACTCAGTCGTGCCTGCAGATCGCCAAACGGGGTGTGCTGGGTGTAGCGCGCACCCGGCAGGACCAGAGCCACCACACCGGCCACCGCGC
>JAKDKP010000120.1 GCA_030453285.1 Propionibacteriales bacterium | reverse complement strand
CGGGCAGATCAGCCTCATCGACCGGACGCAGGATGCGATCCGTCGGCGCGGCGGTCGGATCGAAGGGGTCGACGTCTGGACCGAGATCCCAGGCCGCTGGGGGATCAAACGTGGCGAGATCAGTCATGATGCCTTCCGTCGTCGAGGAGTTCTGTGGCGATGACCATCACGCTAGGTACCCGACGACCGGCGCGGAATGCTTCTGGGCATCCGGAGCGCACCTGGGCCCATCCAGCCAACAACCTCGGTGCCCGGACAACACCTGACAGGCCCTGTGGACAACACTTGCCCCGGCGTGTCGCTGGACGGCGAGCCACAGGTGTGCCCACTCGGTCACCGCAGACGTGGAGGCCGGGGGCAGTAGAGTGCCTCGATGTGGCTGACTTTCCTACCGCGCTGGCCGAGATCGACCATGCGCTGACCCAGATCGAGTCTGTTCTCGACCCCGAGGCCAAACGTGCCGAAATTGCCCAACTGGGTGAGGAAGTGGCCGCCCCCGATCTGTGGGACGACCAGGAGAATGCGCAACGGGTCACGTCCCGGTTGTCGGCCCTGCAGGGCGAGGTGGAACGACTGGAGAGCCTGCGGTCACGGATCGACGATCTGGGTGTTCTGGTTGAGCTGGCCGAGGAGGAGCATGACCAGGCCAGTCTGACCGAGGCCGAGCAGGAGCTCACCTCGCTCCGGGCAGCGATTGAGGGCCTTGAGGTGCGCACCCTGTTGTCGGGGGAGTACGACCCGCGCGAGGCAATGGTGACCATCCGGGCCGAGGCCGGCGGCGTCGATGCCGCCGACTTCGCGGCCATGTTGTTGCGGATGTACCTGCGCTGGGCAGAACGGGAGAGCCACTCGACAGAAGTCTTCGACATCTCGTACGCCGAGGAGGCCGGCATCAAGTCGGCGACCTTCCAGGTCAAGATGCCGTACGCGTACGGCACCCTCTCGGTCGAGCAGGGCACCCACCGCCTGGTGCGCATCTCGCCGTTCGACAATCAGGGGCGGCGGCAGACCTCCTTCGCCGGTGTCGAGGTGCTGCCGGTGACCGAGGAGACCGATCACATCGACGTACCCGAGTCGGACATGCGGATCGACGTGTTCCGATCCTCGGGCCCCGGCGGGCAGAGCGTGAACACGACCGACTCCGCCGTTCGGATCACCCACCTGCCCACCGGCATCGTGGTGTCGTGTCAGAACGAGAAGTCGCAGTTGCAGAACAGGGCCGCAGCCATGCGGGTGCTGCAGTCCAGACTGCTGGAGCAGGCGCGGCGGGATCGCGAGGCCGAGATGAACGCGCTGAAGAGCGATGCGGGCAATTCCTGGGGATCCCAGATGCGCTCGTACGTGCTGCACCCGTACCAGATGGTCAAGGATCTGCGCACCGAGTTCGAGGTGGGCAACCCTGACGCGGTCTTCGACGGTGACATCGCCGGCTTCATCGATGCGGGGATCCGGTGGCGCAAGCACAATGAGACCGACGTCACCTGAGCCGGGGCACCGGGCCACGTCGACCGCCGGGCGCGTCGTCACGAAAGAATCACGATCGTGTGCTTAGACTGACGCGCAGCCGGACTTCCTCCCCTTCTGGGGGGAGGGTTTCCTTCCCCAACCACCGGCCGTAGCGATGTCATGATTCGATTTGAGCAAGTCTCCAAGACCTATGAGGGTCAGAAGCGTGCTGCCCTGGCCGATGTCGACCTGGAGATCGCCAAGGGCGAGTTTGCCTTCCTGGTCGGGGCGTCCGGGTCGGGCAAGTCGACCTTCCTTCGCCTCATCCTGCGCGAGCACCGCGCGACCAAGGGTCGCGTCTTCATTGCCGGCCGCGAGTTGAACCGGCTCCCCGGGTGGAAGGTTCCCGCGCTGCGTCGCGAGATCGGCACCGTGTTCCAGGACTTCCGCCTGCTGCCAGGAAAGAACGTCAACGAGAACGTGGGGTTCGCCCTGCAGGTGATCGGCAAGTCGCGCGCGGTGATCAACAAGCTGGTACCCGAGACTCTCGAACTTGTCGGTCTGGAGGGCAAGGGCAAGCGCCTGCCCGATGAGCTGTCCGGCGGTGAGCAGCAACGCGTTGCCGTGGCCCGCGCCTTCGTGAACCGCCCCAAGATCCTGATCGCCGACGAGCCCACCGGCAACCTTGATCCGACCACCTCGGTCGGGATCATGAAGCTGTTGGACCGGATCAATCGGTCCGGCACCACGGTGGTGATGGCCACCCATGACTCCACCATCGTCGACCAGATGCGCAAGCGGGTGATCGAGCTGGAGGACGGGTTGATCGTGCGCGACCAGAGCAAGGGGGTGTACGGCTACCAGTGATGAACCGTCAGCCGTACGCGGCACCCGTCACCTGCACCCGAGCCGAGGACCACTGATGCGTTACCGTCACATCTTTTCCGAGACCTGGTCGGGTCTTCGTCGCAACCTCACCATGACGTTGGCCGTGATTGTCACGATGTGGGTCTCCCTGGCCCTGTTCGGTGCTGGCCTGCTGGCCTACCAGCAGGTCGGGCTGATGAAGGGCGAGTGGTACGACAAGATCGAGATCTCCGTCTTCATGTGCGGCCAGGATTCCCCCCAGAGCGAGACCTGCACCGGACGTGGCGAGGTCACTCCCGAGCAGGAGAAGACGATCGAAGCCACCCTGAACGGCAACCCGGAGGTTGCCGCTGTGCATCACGAGTCCAAGGAGCAGGCCTTCGAAGCCTTCCGCAAGGCCTACGCCGACAGCCCGATCCTGGACACCTTGACCGTCGACAAGATGCAGGAGTCCTTCCGGGTGAAGCTGAAGGACCCGCAGCAGTACGAGGGCGTGGTCACCTCGGTGCTCGGACTCCCCGGGGTCCAGGCCGTGCAGGACCTCCGGGAGTACCTGGATCCCCTGTTCAAGTGGATGAGCCTGATCCAGATCGGCACCATCGCCGCCAGCAGCCTGCTCCTGCTGGCCGCAGCCTTGCAGATCGGCAACACCATTCGCCTGACCGCCTTCGCCCGACGTCGGGAGATCGGGATCATGCGACTGGTTGGCGCCAGCAACCTCTACATCATGCTGCCGTTCCTGCTCGAGGCCATCCTCAGTGCCGCGATCGGCATCGCTCTCGCATGCGCCACATTGGGCGCAGGAGTTTACTTCATCATCATCCAAAAAGCTCAAGTCTCACTCAAGGCTTTTGAATGGATTGGATGGAGCCACGCGGGGATCGCCATGCTGGGGGTTGCCCTCGTCGGGTTGGTTCTGGCCATAATCCCAACGCTCATCACGACGAGGAAGTACCTGCGTGTCTGACCGTTGACCTGACGGTTGGCCGGTGGAACTCCTCCCGACCGAGATTGGGGAAATGCTGTGGCTCCGGATCTTCCCTCGACCCGCACAGGTCGCCCGGACAACAGCGGTGCGGACCGCATCGCGAAGCGAACGCGCCTGATCGGCCGTGCCGTCGTGGCACTGATTTCGGTCCTGGCGGTCACGCTCGCCCTTGGAACGCCTGCGCGCGCAGATGACCTTGACGATCAGAAGGACGAGGTCAACAAGAAGATCGCTGAGACGCGCAAGCAGCTCAACGAGTCCAGCGGCGAGCTGTCCGACGCCGTGGTCGCCCTTGAGAAGTCACAGGCGGAGCTGTCGGCCGCCCAGACCGCGCTCGACCAGACCCGTGTCGAGGAGGCCAAGGCCGCCGACTACGACCGACGGATGGCCGAGAAGCTGCGGCTGGCCCAGGCGCAGCTCGACAAGGCCAAGAAGGATGTCGCCGCCGGACTGGTCAAGCTGGCCGAGCAGAAGCGGGTTGTCGGGCAGGTGGCCCAGGTTCAGTACCAGCAGCGCACCAACCTGATGGGTGTGGCGATGCTGAGCGAGAACGGATCCATGCACGATCTCCAGACCAGGGTCCAGTACTCCACGACCCTCTTCGACGTGACCGAGTCCAAGATGAAGGACCTGGAGGCCGCCCAGCGTGATCTGGACGCCAAGAAGGCCAAGCAGGCCGAGATCGAGAAGCAGATTGCCATTGATCGTCAGGCTGCCGCCGACAACCTCGATCGCAAGGCCGCCCTGGCCCTACAGGCCGAACAGCAGACGGCCAGTGTCGCCACCTTGGTCGCAGCCAACTCCACTGCGAAGGACGCTGCCGCCAAGGCAGTGGCGGCCGACAAGGATCGCTACGCCGAACTGAACACCGAGCGGAGTTCGGTCGAACGCCGGATCAAGCAACGGATCGCCGATCAGAAGGCGGCTGAGGCGCGTCGTGTCGCGGCGGAGCAGAAGGCTGCCCGGCAGCAGGCCGCCCGCAGCCAGAAGAAGTCCTCCCGTTCGGCGCCGGCTCAGTCGAGCCCGCAGCGACGATCCAGTTCGAGTGGTTCGTCGAGTTCGGGCGGCAGTTCCAACGGCAAGTTCATGTTCCCGGTCAACGGACCGATCACCTCGCCGTACGGCATGCGCCTGCACCCGATCCTGAAGTACTGGAAGCTGCACGACGGCACGGACTTCGCCGCGAACTGTGGAGTGACGATCCGGGCTGCGTACGACGGCACCGTGTCCGAGCGCTACTTCAACACCGGCTACGGCAATCGCCTGCTGATCGACCACGGCAACGTGCGGGGGCAGCAGGTGACCACGGCGTACAACCACGCGATGCGCTACACCGTCCGGGTCGGCCAGAAGGTGAAGAAGGGCCAGGCCATCGGCTACGTCGGCACCACGGGCTACTCGACCGGCTGCCACATGCACGTGATGGTCTACCTCGACGGCAACCTGTCGAACCCGATGAGTTACTTCTGATCGTTGATCACCCGATGAGCCGCGATCGGTGATGGCGGCCCTGTCGGTGCTGAGGATTCTCTCGGCATCGACGGGGCCGCTTCGCTGTGTGCGGGGTCGGCGCAGGCAGAACTTCTTTGCCCGGGGTGCGGTCGAGCGTGGATGATGGAGCCATGGCCAAGGAAACCGGGCGCAAGCTGATCGCGCAGAACAAGAAGGCTCGCCACGACTTCCATCTCGGGGACACCTTCGAGGCCGGCATCGTGCTGAGCGGCACCGAGGTGAAGTCGCTCCGCGCGGGACGGGCCTCACTGGCCGACGCCTTCGCCACCGTTGATGACGGCGAGGTGTGGCTCCGCCAGGCCCACATTCCTGAGTACTCCCACGGCACCTGGACCAATCACACGGCCCGGCGGACCCGCAAGCTGCTGCTGCATCGCAAGCAGATCGACAAGCTCGCCCGCGAGACCGACCACAGCGCCACAACCGTCGTTCCGCTGGCGATGTATTTCGTTGATGGGTACGCCAAGGTCGAGATCGCGTTGGCGACCGGCAAGAAGGAGTACGACAAGCGGCACGCGATCGCCAAGCGCGAGAGCGACCGTGAGGCTCAGCGTGCCTTGGCCGAACGGAACAAGACCGCCCGCTGAGCCGTACGACCGATCAGCGGTAGGGCGCCTCGTACCCCACCGATCTCGTACGATCGGCGATCTCGCCGCGCGTCACCGGTCCCTGTTGCTGCAGGCCCCTCTGGACCCGGTCCTCGTGCGTCCGCCGGATCAGCGTGTGCACCCCGTTGTGCTTCACACCCGGCACGCTGGGCGGAGCGCAATTTTTCGGTCAACCGTCCGACAAAAAGAATCCTGCGCCGACCACGATCGGTGGTCGGCGCAGGAATCGCGGCTGCTTCAGCGCACCTCGAGCAGGTCGACGACGAAGATCAGTGCCTCGCCGGGGCCGATCACGCCGCCTGCGCCACGGTCTCCGTACGCCAGATGGGCCGGAATCGTCAGTCGGCGACGGCCGCCGACCTTCATGCCCTGGACGCCCTGGTCCCAGCCGGCGATCACTCGACCGCCGCCGAGCGGGAAGGTGAACGGTGTGCCGCGGTTCCAGCTGGCGTCGAACTCCTCGCCGCCGCTGTGCGTGACGCCCACGTAGTGCACGACAACGTTCTGGCCGGCCGTGGCCTCGTCGCCGTCACCGACGGTCAGGTCATCGATCTGCAGGTCGGTGGGCGCAGGGCCCTCGGGAAAATCGATCTCAGGCTTCTCGGTCATGGGGGCCAGCCTAATGGGCCCGTGTGCCCAGCGCCTCAGACGTGGCGTCGCCGGAGTTCATAGTGCTGGGAATGTTCGTCGAACGTGTCCAGCAGGGCCCGGGCGCGCGGCGGCACGACCGACCCCTGTGGATCGCCGCCGGTGAAGGCTGCCACCGCATCGAGGTCGGTGAAGCGCATGGCGGTCAGGAACTCATGTCGATCGGTCTGCTCCTCGGTGCGCCGTCGCCACACCTCGAAGCGGTCCAATCCGGCGAGTCCACGACCGGCAATCCCGGGTGCCACCTCCTGGTCCAGCAGGGCGTCGTAGGCGCCGGCCCGGTCAGCGGTCGTCCAGCCGCGCCACAGTCGCAAGATCATGCGTTCCTCCTGAGATTGACAGTATACTGTCAGTATAGAGGAGGCACGATGCCGAGACGAGGAAGCAGTGGGCAGGACCAGGCGGTGGAGCTGTATCGCCTCCTGATGGCCGATGTGTACGAGCTCGCTGGCACGTCGCGTGCAAGCTCGGAAGGTCTCGCCAGCGGTTACGGGCAGACAGCTGCACGCTGGCACGTGCTCAGTGTCGTCTCCGAGGAGTCGCTCAGCGTCGCGGCCGCAGCACGCCGACTCGGCCTGGCCCGGCAGAGTGTCCAGCGGGTGGTGAACGCGCTGCGTGCCGACGGGTTGGTGACGCTGAGTCCCGACCCGACCGACATGCGTGCACCCCTGGTGGCCCTGTCCGACCGTGGTCGCACGACACTCACTCGGCTGCAGTCTGCTTCGGCCCGGTCGCGTACTGGGGTGTTGGCGGCGAGTGGCCTGTCGAACGGCCAGCTCGAACAGGCGCGAGAGACCGCCCGCGCACTGGTGGCGGCCCTCCGGCGAGCCGAAGACCCATGACTGA
>JAKDKP010000119.1 GCA_030453285.1 Propionibacteriales bacterium | reverse complement strand
CAATCCCGAGGTGCTCAACCGCGACTCCTGGGAGGTCGTACGACTTGAGCCCGGTGACCGGGTGGTCGGAGCGTGCGAGCTGGCCGATCCTGGCCAGGAGTTGGTGTTCATCACCGATGACGGTCAGCTGCTGCACTTCGCCGCCGATCTGGTTCGGCCGCAGGGTCGCACCGGCGGCGGGGTCGCCGGAGTCAAGCTCGGTGCCGGGGCCAGCGTGGTCCACTTCGGCGCCGCTCCGGCCACCGGGAGTGTCGTGGTGACGGTCTCGGGGTCCTCCAGTGCCTTGCCCGGCACCGAGCCGGCGTGCGCTGCCATCGGTTCCTGCGGGGCGAGGACGCACTGCTGCTGGCCTGGACCGGTGCCGCCCCGGCCCTGGCGGCCGCGGCCAGCGGAAGTCCGGTCGACCTGCCCGGAGCCGACGGCAAACGGGACGGCTCCGGCGTGCCGGGCAGTCAGCCGATTGCCGCGATCGGGAGCGGGCGCGAGCGCAGGTCGTGAGGCGTGAGGCGTACCTGGTCGGGGCACAGCCGCGCTTGTCGCGAGCAGAAGCCCTATTGTGGCAAGGGTGAACAACGCACCAGCCTTTGACGACCTGCTGTCGGCCAATCGCGAGTACGCCCAGAACTTCAGCGGTGGTGAGGATTTCGACGGGATGGCCCACGCCGGTCTCGGCCTGCTCACCTGCATGGATTCGCGCATCGAACCGTTGGGCATGGTGGGGCTGCACCTGGGCGACGCCAAGATCATTCGCACTCCTGGCGGCCGACTCACCGAGGAGGCGCTCAACGGCCTGATCCTGGCGGTCAGTCTGCTGGGCGTGACCCGGATCATGGTGGTGCCGCACACTCGGTGTGCGATGGCTGACGGCGCCGAGGCGATCCGGGCGAAGGCACTGGAACGCTCCGGAGTTGATCTTGGTGGCCTGTCCTTCGGTGCGTTCACCGATCAGCTCGCCGGGGCCCGGTACGACGTGGCGCGGCTGCGACACGAGCCGCTGATCAGCTCACGGGCCGTCGTTGGCGGATTCCTGTACGACGTGGTGACTGGGCTGCTCGAACCGGTGGACTGACTCCGATGTTGATCACGGCCGGGGGGGCCGATGCGGCTCGGCGTCCCCGCCGAGCAGGCCCGGCTGCGGTTCGGTCGGGCCAAGGAGCACGCCCCGTACGCCGGAAGGAATCTCTTCCTGGCCGGCCATCCGGCGTTCGATCTGAGCCTGTGGTGCGGCACCTGTCCGTTCCTGTTCGAGCGGACGTACGGTGCCAGCGAGACCCTCTCCGAAGCCGAGCCACCCGTACCGCTGGACCAGGCGCTCACCGGCATCGACGAGGCGGTGATCGACCACTTTGCTCCGCTGTTGGCCGAGGGTCGATATCTCCCCCTCCTGGTGGAGGTGTCGCCGGAGCTGGTGGCGCCCGGGGGTGATCGGGACTACTTCTCGCATGAGCAGGGGGACACCTGGGGGGGTCGATCAGTTCTTCGGCCTCCCTCAGGATCCGCGCTGCTTCTACTACCGCACCTTTCAGACAGCCGTCGACAAGGAGTCGCATCTGTACGAATTCGTGGTGCCGATGGTGCCACCGGCCTGGAACGACCGGGACCGGGTGCAGCATCACCGGGCTCGGATCGCTGGCGGCGCCGTCCCGACGGCAGTGGCGGTGACGAAGCTGGACCGGTGCCAGCCCGCCACCACCCGGCCCGTGCCGGACCAGCACGAGCACTGGGGTCTGACGCACTTCCTGCTCGACGGCCACCACAAGTTCGAGGCGGCCGCCGAGGTGGGTGCTCCGTTGTTGCTGCTGTCCCTGGTGGCGATCGACGACAGCCTGGCCACCTCGCACGACGTCGCTCGCCTGCCGGAGTTGCGGGACCGGCCCCGTTCGGCACGTCCGGCGTCGGCAGCCCCCTGAATTGTCCTTGGCAGGCTGGCCCGGGGTGGAGAGGATGGGACCATGACGGCCCGGATCTCCCACGTCACCGTGGACTGCACGAATGCCTACGAGCTCTCCGAATGGTGGAAGCGGGTGCTCGGGTGGACCGACGTTCCCGGTGATCCGAACGAACCCGGTCACGAAGAGTGCATGATCATCTCGCCGGACACCGACGAACGACTGCTGTTCATCGAGGTGCCCGACTTCGATCCGTCCATCGCCAAGCGCTTCCACCTCGACCTGCGGCCGCGCGAGAACAGCCGCGACGAGGAATTGCAGGTGCTGCTCGATCTGGGCGCCACGCAGATCGCCGATCACCGTGGCATCCACGGTCCCGGCTCCGGGTGGGTGGTGCTGGCCGACCCGGAGGGCAACCAGTTCTGCATCCTGCGCCATCTCGACGAAGTGGCGCGGTCGTCCCAGCACTGATCATGGTCGGTCAACGGCCCGTTCAGGGTTGTCGCCCAGCCACTCCAGAACGACCTGCGCGTGTTGATCCGGCGGAAAGATCGGATGGAACACCTTCTCGATGACGCCATCGCTGAGCAGCAGCGTCTGCCGCCGGTAGAGGGTCATCGACGCGGCCACAAACGTGGGCAGGCCGGGGTCACGGTGCAGTTCGAGATCCTCATCGGTGAGCAGCGGATACGGCAGGCGCAGTGCTTCGACCAGTGCGCTCTGGTAGGCGACCGGCTGACTGGACAGCCCGAAGACCTGCCGCACGCCGGCCCGTACGAGATCGCCGTAGTGGTCCCGCATGTCACAACTCTGCGGCGTACAACCCCTGGCGCCGGGAATGGCGTCCCAGCCCTCGGGCATGTCGTGATCGGGTGAGCCGGTCATCGGGAACACATAGATCAGCACACGACCTCGTCCCAAGGAGGCCAGTGGCACGGGTGGGCCGTCGGTGGAGGGCAAGGCGAGGTGTGGCAGGCGGCGACCGACGAGGCCATCGGCTGCCCCGTCGTCGACGGGAGCGGGCAGATTCGGCGGCAAGGACGTGTGCGGGTTCAGGGCGTCCCGGGTTGCCAGAGATCTCATCGCTCGTTGCGAGGCGGTGGCGAGGTTGGCCACCAGTGCTTCCCGCTTGGCGGTCAAGGCGTCGACGGGGCGATCGAGATGCTCGATCGCGCGGCGGTACTCACTCAGCGCGGCCGGACAACTGTCGGCGTGATCACTCCCGGCATTGAGACAGTCCACGAACGGACGCATCCCGGCCAGCGGTACCCCGAGCTCGGCCAGCGTACGAATTTCTGAGACCAGTCGTACCTGATGGTCGCTGTATTCGCGGTATCCGTTGGCATTGCGGGCAGGGACCACCAGTCCACGTTCTTCGTATCCGCGCAGGCTCTTGCGAGTGGCCCCGGTGGCTGCGCTGACCGCACTGAGGCGTCGAACATTCTGTGTCATGCAGCGACCCTAGAGCCGGCCCCCGGGGGCCAGGTCAACCACCGAGTTGGCTCCGATCTGAGGGGCAGCCCGGTTCAGAAGTCGAAGTCGGCGTCGGTGAACTCCCCGTCGACGCGGTCCGCGGTGCGGTCCTGCTCGGCAGTACGGAGTTCGACCCGCCTGATCTTGCCCGAGATGGTCTTGGGCAGCTCACCGAAGGAGAGCCGCCGGATGCGCTTGTACGGGGCGAGGTGCTCGCGGCAGTGGACCAGGATGGACCGCGCGGTGTCGGCGTCAGGCGACCAGCCCGCGGCCAGGGAGACCCATGCCTTCGGGACGGCCAGCCGGACCGGATCGGGAGACGGGATCACCGCCGCCTCCGCGACGGCCGGGTGCTCGATCAGCACCGACTCGAGCTCGAACGGGCTGATCCGGTAGTCGCTGGCCTTGAAGACGTCGTCGGCACGGCCGACGTAGGTGATCACCCCGTCGGCGTCACGCGTCACCACGTCGCCGGTGTGATAGACGCCACCACGGAAGGCGTGTGCGTTGAGCTCATCGTTGACGTGGGAGGCCGAATCCTTGTAGCCGGCCATCAATGACAGTGGGCGTGGGTCGAGTCCGAGGCAGAGTTCGCCGTCGGTGTCGTCCACCTCACCGGTGTTCGGATCGACCAGCACGAGCTCGTATCCGGGCAAAGGTCTGCCCATCGCCCCAGGCGTGATCGGCATCCCCGGCGTGTTGGCGATCTGCAGGCTGGTCTCGGTCTGCCCGTACCCGTCGCGGATCGTGATGCCCCAGGCCCGGCTGACCTGCTCGATCACCTCGGGATTCAACGGTTCGCCAGCCGAGAGCAACTCGCGCAGCGAGGTCTCCGCGCCGGCCAGGTCGGCCTGGATCAGCATCCGCCACACCGTCGGTGGGGCGCAGAACGTGGTGACGTGACCACGGGCCAGCACGTCCAGCAGGGCGGCCGCGGAGAACCGTACGTAGTTGAAGACCATGATCGTCGCCCCGCCGAGCCAGGGGGCGAACAGGTTGCTCCAGGCGTGTTTGGCCCAACCGGGGGAGGAGATGTTGAGGTGCACGTCGCCGGGCTGCAGCCCGATCCAGTACATGGTGGTGAGGTGACCGATCGGGTACGAGACCGCGGTGTGTTCCACCAGCTTGGGCTGGGCCGTCGTGCCGGAGGTGAAGTACAACAGAATCGGATCGGTCGCCTTGGTCACGGCCGCCTCGACCTCGGGGTCGATGCGTTGCGCCGGGTGCGGGAACTCGGTCCAGGCACCTTCGGCGTCGCCGGCCAGTTCGCCGAGATGGACCCGCTGGCAGGCCTCGTCGACGGCCGCGAACTTGGCCCCATCGGACCCGTGGGCGATCAGCATCTTCGCCTCGCCGCGGGCCACCCGGTCCGCCAGGTCGGCCGGTGAGAGCTGCGGGGTGGCCGGGATGACGACCACGCCCAGACGCAATGCGCCCAGCATGATCTCCCACAGGGGCACCGTGTTGCCGAGCACCAGCAGCAGGCGGTCGCCGCCGACCAGGCCGCGTGCAGCCAACCAGTTCGCTGTCGTACGGGCTCGCTCGGAGAGTTGGGCAAAGGTGAGTGAGGACTGGCTGCCGTCCTCCTCGACGACCACGATGGCGGCCTGACTGGGACGCTCGGTGGCCAACCCGTCGAACCAGTCGGTGACGAAGTTGAACGTCTCGGGCCGCGGCCACGCGAACGCGGCCACCGCTGCGGACAGATCGTCACGATGGGTCAGGAGCACCTCGCGCGCGGCGAGGACGTCGGGATGCAGCACAGCATTCATGATCAACTCCGGTGGTCGAGGAACAACACCCCATCACCCTAGGCCCTGCCCCGATGTCTGGTCGCGGTCGATATCGCGTTGATCACACCGGCTTGGATCGCCTGGGCCCGGACACGCTCTCGGCACAGATGGGCGCCCGCTTCCGCACATCTCAGGGCCCCGCTGGACGTCGGATGCGGCCGGTACGATCGGCGATGTGAGTCGTACCGAGGAGAGTGCTCCTGCCGATCCGCCCGGCTATCCCCATCATTGGGAGGCAGACGTGCTGCTGCGTGATGGCCGGACGGCCCGCCTGCGGCCGATCCGGCCCGATGACGCCGACGAATTGGTCGCCTTCTACGAGCGCGTGTCGGCCGAGTCGAAGTACCTGCGGTTCTTCGCTCCGTACCCACGTCTCAGCAACGCCGATGTCCAGCGGTTCACCGTGGTCGACTACACCGACCGGGTGGCGTTGATCATGACCGTGGGGGAGGCCATGATCGCGGTCGGCCGGTACGACCGGGTCGAAGCCGATCTGGCCGAAGTGGCCTTCCTGGTGGAGGATGCGCATCAGGGCCGCGGCATCGCCCAATTGCTGCTGGAACACCTGGCCGAGGCAGCGCGGGAACGCGGCATCACCAAGTTCGTCGCCGAGGTGTTGCCCCAGAACCGCAAGATGGCCTCGGTGTTCGTCGACGCCGGCTATCGGGTGCACAAGGGCATCGAGGACGGCGTGCTGGCCGTCGAGTTCCCGATCCTGCCCACCAACACGTCGGTGGGGGTGATGGAGCGTCGTGAACACCGTGCAGAGGGCAAGTCGATGGAACGGCTGCTGCACCCGGCGCGAGTTGCCGTCCTCGGGGCCGGGGCGCGCGCCCAAGGATTGGTGGTGTCCATCCTGTCGGGAGGCTTCCGTGGCGAAGTGGTGGCGATCAGCACCGACGGCGTCACGGTCTCGGGTGTTCCGATCGCCACCAATCTGAGTGAGGTCGAGGGAACCATTGATCTGGTGGTGGCCGCCGTACCGACCTCTGGTCTGTCGATGGCGGTGATCGACGCCGCCCATCACGGGGCACACGCGCTGGTCGCACTGACCGGCGCGCCGGCGTCGGACGATGATGCGGTACGGCTGGTGTCACTGGCGCGGGCGTACGGGCTGCGGGCCGTGGGACCCGATGCGCTCGGGTTGATCAACACCACCACCACCGTCGAGTTGAACGCGACGCCGGCGCCCATGCCACGGGTCGGGGGTGCCGGGGTGTTCTGCCAGTCCGCCGCCGTCGGGATCGGCCTGCTGAATGCCGCGAGCCGGGTCGAACTCGGCATCTCCTCGTTCGTCTCAACCGGTGAATACGCCGACGTGACCGCCAACGACGTCATGCAGTACTGGGAGGACGACGAGTCGACCCGGGTCTGCGTGCTGTCGCTGGAGAGCATCGGCAATCCGCGCAAGTTCTCCCGGATCGTCCGTCGCCTGGCTCGTCGCAAGCCGGTCATCGTCTTCAATCCCGGCCGGGCCGACCGGAGCAGCCACGCCGGTGACCGCGGTGGGTTGTCACGGGTGCCGTCGGAGGCGATCGACTCGATGTTTCGGCAGTCCGGAGTGATTGTGGCGCACCGGCGTGACGCGATGTTCGACATCGCCATGCTGCTGGGTCGTCAGCCGCTGCCCACCGGCCCGAAGGTCGGCCTGGTGAGCAATTCGCTCAGCCTGCGACACCAGGCCGATCAGGTCGCCCGCAGCGTTGGGCTCACCCTGGTTGATCTGCCGCCGTTGAGCGCCAACGCGGACGTGGATGAGGT
>JAKDKP010000763.1 GCA_030453285.1 Propionibacteriales bacterium | reverse complement strand
CGTGGACCCCATCACTCTTGCCCTGATCATTGCCGGTGTCGTCGCGCTGCTCGCGGTCGGCATCGGCGGCCTGGCGTACTGGAGTCGTCGCCGGAGTCTGGCGAAGGCCGAGCCGCGGCCGGAGATTCCGACCCCGGGAACCACGACCGCTCCCGAGCGCGAGCCGGCCGAGCGCGACAGAGTCGAGCCAAGGAGAGCCGAGCCGGAGACCGCCACCCCGGAGACCGTTGAGCCGGAGACAGCCCAACCGGAACCAGGTGAACCCGAGGATCGTGGTCCGGTCACCGACGTTCCGGAGGCCACCGAGTCCCGGCTGGTGCGCCTGCGCCGAAAGCTGGCCGGGTCGAAGAATGCCCTCAGCCGCGGCCTGCTGGCGCTGCTGTCTTCGGACAAGATCGATGAGGACACCTGGGAGGACTTCGAGGACACCCTGCTCACCGCCGACCTGGGGGTCGGTCCGACCACCGAACTGGTGGAGGCGCTGCGGACCAAACTGCGGGTCGAGGGCGTCGCGGACAACAGTGCTGCCCGGGCCACCCTGCGCGAGGAGCTGCTCAAGCTGGTCGACCCGACGCTGGACCGCAGCCTGGCCACCCATCGAACCGCGGAGGGGCCCGCGGTGGTGATGGTGGTCGGCGTGAACGGGACCGGTAAGACCACCACAGTCGGCAAGCTGGCCCGAATCCTGGTCGCCGAGGATGCCGACGTGCTCCTCGGTGCCGCCGACACGTTCCGTGCCGCGGCCGCCGAACAGCTGACGACGTGGGGGGAGCGGGTGGGGGTGCCCACCGTACGCAGTGAAGAAGGAGCCGATCCCGCTTCGGTGGCCTTCGACGCCGTCAGCGCCGGGGTGGCGAACGAGGTCGACGTGGTCCTGATCGACACCGCCGGCCGTCTGCACACCAAAACCGGCCTGATGGACGAGCTCGGCAAGGTGAAGCGGGTCGTGGAGAAGAAGATGCCGGTCACCGAGGTGCTCCTGGTGATCGACGCCACCACCGGCCAGAACGGTCTCACCCAGGCGCGGATCTTCTCCGAGGTCGTGGACGTGACCGGCATCGTGTTGACCAAGCTGGACGGCTCGGCCAAGGGTGGGATCGTTGTCCAGGTGCAGCGTGAGCTGGGGGTGCCGGTCAAGCTGATCGGACTGGGTGAGGGTCCCGACGACCTGGCGCCCTTCGACGCCGAGATGTTCGTCGACGCCCTGCTCGAGGAACCGGCCGCCTGACCCGAGCTGACCCGACGCGGACGAGAGGTGTGAGCCATGAGTGATGTGGTCATCGTCTCGGGATCCCCGGGCTCGGGAAAGACGACGGTTGCGCGACTGCTGGGCCAGCAGTTCGACCGGGCCGTGCATCTGCACACCGACGACTTCTTCGCCGCGATCGTGGCCGGTGGCGTTGCGCCCTTCCTGCCACAGGCGCAGGAGCAGAACCAGGTCGTGGTCGGGGTCACCGCCGAGGCCGCTTTCGGTTACGCCACGGGTGGATACACCACGATCGTCGACGGGGTGGTGGGGCCGTGGATGATCG
>JAKDKP010000118.1 GCA_030453285.1 Propionibacteriales bacterium | reverse complement strand
GGCGCAACACCCCTAAATTTTTCATAATCCACCTACGGGGGGGGGGGCCCCCGCGGCCCGCCGCCACGAGTCAGTGGGTGGGCGAGTTCACTGTTGATCAGTCAAACGCTGATCAATACGACTCGTTGATCATCGACGACTGTTGTACGACTCGATCGCCTTGTTGCCTGCGTCCTGGGCCTGTTGCAGTGACGACGTCACGTCAGCCCCTCCGATGATCTTCTCCAGGGCAGCGTTCACCGCGGTACGTGCCTCACCCATCGCACCAGTGTGGCAACCGGCGCTCGCACCGGTGGCCTTGGTCTCCTGGAACTGGTCCAGCAACACCTTCTGTCGCGGATCGACCGAGCCGACCAGCTCAGTGAGCGCCTGCTGTGAGCTGGGCAGGTAGCCGGTCTGCTCGAAGATCGTCTTCTGCGACGCCGGGGAGGCGAGGTACCCTGCCAGGGTTGCCGCGGCGGCCACCTCGGGATCGGACTTGCCTTCCTTCATGATCCACACCGAGTTGCCGCCCGGGACGGCACCACCCTCGGCGGAGCCGATCGGCAGGGGCCAGAACCCGAAGTCGACGGTGCCGGCCTTCTTCACGTCGCCGTAGATGCGTGACGACTGCACCATGAGCGCTGCCTTGCCTGCGGTAAACGCGTTGAGGGAGGCATTGCCGTCGGTGCCGGTGTTCGGCATGACCCCGGCCTTGACGGCATCCTGGACCTTGGTCCACAACGCGACCTGCTGAGGATCGGTGTAGTTGAACGCCGTGGCAGGCTCCTTGCCGGTGCCGTTGTCCGGGCTGCAGTAGAGCAGGCCCGACGACGACGTGTACTGCTCGGCCCACCAGGGATTGGTGTACTGGGTGATCCCGCTCACGCCGGTCTTGGAGTTGATCGTGGTGGCGACCTCGAACAGCTCGCTGATGCTCTTGGGTGCCGCCTCGGGGTCGATTCCGGCCTTCTTGAGCAGAGCCGGGTTGTAGACGACGACGGGTTGGGACACCATCACCGGAACGGAGGAGAGGGTACCGTCGAAGGTGTAGTAGGACTTGATGATCGGGACGAGATCCTCACCGGTGAAGGTCTTGCCGTCGATGTCGGTGGCCTCGCTGGGTGAAACGGTGAGGCCGGTGTCCTTGAGGTAGCTGGAGTAGGTGTCACCACCTTGGATGAGACCGGGAAGCGCTCCACCCTGAACCGCGGTGGTGAGCTTGGCCATCGAGTCGTCGTAGGAGCCCTGGTAGATCGCGTTGACCTCGATCCGATCCTTGTACTGGGCATTGAAGTCGGCGACCTGTTGGACCAAGACGTCGGCGGGTACGCCGGAGGCCGAGTACCAGAAGTCGATCTTGACTGTTCCCCCGGTGTTGTTGCCGGGGCCTGATCCTGCGCCACAACCCCCAAGGGCCAGAGCGAGACCACAGACCAGAGCGACGATGCCGAGAATTCTCTTGCTGTGCATGAGTCCACCTTTCATTTGCTGGCCCCTGCAGTGAGGCCTTGGGCGAGGAATCGCTGACCGAGAAGGACGAGGATGATCGTGGGAACAACGGCGATGACCACACCCGCGAGCGGGGTGCCGATGTCGCTCCCGGTTTCGTCGGTGAGGATCTTGATACCGACCTGGAGCGTTCGTACGGAGGGGGATTCGGAGACGACCAGTGGCCACAGGTAGCCGTTCCAGGCAGCAATCGCCGACATCAGGGTGACCGTCATCAGGGTCGGCGCGCTCAACGGGACGAGGAACTTCCACAGGAAGCCCATGCGGCCGACTCCGTCGACCTGGGCGGCCTCGTGGATCTCCTTCGGGAAGGACAGGAAGCTCTGTCGCAGCAGGAAGACGTTGTAGGCCGCCACCATGAAGGGCAGGAACACCGCCACCACCGTGTCGAACAGACCCATCGCCCGTACGGTCAGGAAGTTCGACACCAGAATGGTCTCGCCGGGGACCATCATCGTGAACAGGATGAGCCCGAACACCAACCCTGGCCGACGGAGACGACCGAACACCAGGGCATAGGCGGCCAACAGGGCGGTGATCACCTGCAGGGCAGTCTGCGCGATCGTGACGACGGTGGAGTTGATCATCTGCTGCACCAGTGGCGCACGGGCGAATGCGGCGACGTAGTGCTCCAGGGAGAATCCGGTCGGTACGAGGTCGCTGAGTTGTCCGGTGATGGCGGGGCCGGGCCGGAACGAGGCGAACACGACATACAGCAGCGGGAAGATCACGATCACCGCGGCAACGCTGAGGTAGGCGACGATCACGACCTGCGCGGTGGTGCCGCGGCGCAACGGGGCAGACATCAGTAATTGACCCTTCGCTCCAGGAACCTGAACTGGACGGCCGTCATCACCGCGATGATCACCAGCAGGATCACACCCATCGCTGAGGCGGCCGAGTAGTTCGCGGTCCCACCGAAAGCCTGCTGATAGATCTCGAACACCAACGTGGTGGTCGCGCCACCCGGTCCACCGCCGGTGACCGTGCTGATCACGGTGAACTCCCGCATCGCCTGCATGGACTGCGTGACCAGGACGAAGAACAGCGTCGGTGTGATCAACGGCAGGATCACCGAACCCAACCTGTGCCGCCAGCCGGCGCCATCGATCGATGACGCCTCGATCACCTCGAGTGGCACCGCGTCGATCGCTGCAATGAACAGCAGCGTGACGAACCCGATCGAGGTCCAGACGTCGACCATCGCCACCGACACCATGGCCACGGTCGGCGAGGTGAGCCAACCTGCTGTCTCCCCAGACAACTGGAGCGACAACTGATCGAGGATTCCGGTGTTCGGTGTCATCATGGCGCGGAACGCCAGCCCGGCCACGGCCGCCGAGACAGCCATCGGGATCAGCACCGTTGCCCGGGCGAACGCCGTCCCTCTCATCCGTTGTGCCAACGGAACAGCCAGGGCCAGGCCGACGATCAACTTTCCGGCCACCGACAACACGACGAACACCAACGTGATCAACAAGGTCTGGCCGAAGGCCGGATCGGTGAGCAGACCGGCATAGACGTCGACGCCGGCGAATCCTGCCGGTCGACCGAACAGGTCCGACTTCTGCGTCGACAGATACATCGTCTGCAGCAACGGCCAGTAGTTGAACACCAGGAGGCCGGCGAAGGTGGGAGCCAGACAGGCCCAGGCCCAGAGCGTACGAGGCCTGCCCCCCTGCCCGATCCCCCTGCTCGTCGCCTGCCCGGCTCGCTCGCTCGGCTGGTCGGCATCCGGTGGGCTCAGCTCGTGTGGTGCTGCCGCCTGATTCGGACTCATGCACCCGCCTCGTTCCTGGTGGTCACGACTCGTGCGAACGCGCGTTCGCTGATGCATACTCTAGGAGTCGCGAACGCGCGTGCGCAATAGCCTCCGAGCCATCAAAGGAGAAACAGTCGGCCACGAAAGGACAAACAATGGGGATCCAATGGGCGGGCGAGCAGACCCTGACAGAGCTCACTCTTCTCCTGCTGGCCTTCGCGCTCTCGGCGGTCATCGGGCTCGAACGTCACCGCAAGCTGAAGAGCGCTGGGATGCGCACCCACGCGCTGGTCGGGCTCGGATCGGCGGTGTTCACCTTGGTCAGCGCGTACGGATTCCCATCAGTCCAGGCCACCGACACGATCGTCGACCCCTCCCGCATCGCAGCTCAGATCGTCTCCGGCATCGGCTTCCTCGGAGCCGGCGTGATCTTCGTCCGCCGGAACGCCGTCTCCGGACTCACCACGGCCGCGTCCATCTGGGCCACCGCGGCGGTAGGGATGGCCTGCGGGGCCGGCATGCCCTTGCTCGCGATCATGGCCACTGCCCTGCAACTGTTCGCGGTCACCGCTCTCGGCTGGCTCGGCCGCAAGTGGCAAGCAACCCCGGAACACACCGAGTTCGTGATGACCTATCGCGGCGGACAGGGATCGCTGCGTACCGCGCTCCAACTCGCCACCCAGGCGGGATCGACACCGTTGGTGATCGCCACCAAGACCATCGAACGAGGCTCCCGGGCGCCGCGCTTCTCCGCCCAGGTTCGGGTCAACCTGAGCTCGCACTCGACAGCACAACTGCTCGACATGGTCAGCGATGTGCAGGGCATCAAGAGCGTGCGGGTGATCGCCGAGGAAGACGAACATCAGCTCGGCTGACGAAGAGTCTCGCGACCCGGTGTCCGCCGGCACGCTTCATGATCAACTGTGCTCCCGGTCGGTACCCGACCCGATCGGATCTCGGACATCGCCGACGATGCCGCCCGTCCTGCGGAAGGTGAGGTAGCGCGCGCTGAGATTCAGCATGGTCATCACCCGGTTGCGGCCGCCCAGCAGGTTGGCCAGGTGGACGAAGATCCACAGCAGCCAGGCCAGAAGCCCGGTGAAACGCATCCCATTGGGGAATTCGACCACTGCCGAGGCCTCACCGATCGTCGCCATCGACCCCAGATCGCGATAGGTGAACGTCTCGGTGGGTCGCCCTGCGGTCAGATGCACAATCTGTTTGGCGACGTGTTTGCCCATCTGCATGGCGGGCTGAGCGAGCTGGGGCACCGGCTCGTGTTCGGAGATCGCGGCATCGCCAACGGCCCAGACGTTGTCGTGCCCGACGGCGCGCAGATCGTCGGCCACCAGGATCCGTCCGCCCTTGCCGGTCTCCAGGCCCCAGTCGTCGACCACCTCGTAGGCCGCCACGCCACCGGCCCAGATCACCAGGTCGGCCTGCAAGGTCTCCCCATCGGACAGCTCCACCCGGTCCGCGGCCACGGTCTCGATCGCGGTGTCGACACGGACATCCACGCCGCGTTTGACCATCTGTGCCAGGGCATAGCTTTGCAGGTTCTTGCTGAACGGCGTGAGTAGCTGTGGTGCCATCTCGACCAAGGTGACATGGATGCGATCGGGGTTGAGTTCGGGATAGGAGCGCGGGAGGGCCACATCCCGCATCTCGGCCAAGGTTCCGGCCATCTCGACCCCGGTCGGCCCGCCGCCGACGACCACTGTCCGGAAGTCGCGGCCGCCCGGATCGTCCGAACCGGCCAGTCGCTCGAGGCCGCCAAACATGGTGTCGCGCACCCGGAGCGCCTCGGCGCGGGTGTACAGCGTCATCGCGTACTCCTCGGCACCAGGAATGCCGAAGAAGTTCGCCTTCACACCGATGCCGATGATCAGGTGGTCGTACGAAACCGTGGCCCCGTCGTCACACTCCACCTCGTTCTGAGCCGGACGCACCCGGGTCACCAGTGCTCGACGAATCTTCAGCCGCCCCCGCAGCTTGGCACCAAAGGTGCGCAGCGGATAGGTGATGTCGCCCGGATTCAATCCACCGGTGGCCACTTGGTAGAGCAGCGGCTGGAAGGTGTTGTACGGATGCTGGTCGATCAGCGTGACACGGCACCCCGCCTTGGCAAGCCCACGAGCGGCGGCGATGCCGGCAAACCCGGCGCCGACGATGACAACGCGCGGAAGATTGGTCACCTGCTCATTCTCGCAAGAGCCGACGACTCGCGTCCATGAGGGCTCCGTTCAGTCGACGTACCCGCGGGTCCACCGCACCATCTCGGTGAACACCTGATCACGGGCCGGCTGCGCCGAGAGCACCAGGTCGTGCATCCCGCCGGCAATCCGTACCAGGGTCACGCAGGAACCCAGACGGGGTGCCCTGGCCGCGATCTGGGACACGTCGAGCACGGTGTCGGCGCGCCGCATCGTCTCGTCCCACCGACGCTTGTAGACCGTACGATCCGAACACATCACCAGCACCGGCACCTCGATGCCCAGGCCGCGAGCAACTCGCTGGTGTCCCTGCAGGACTGCCCGGAGCCAGCCGACCCGAACCGACGCAGCCGGGGACGACTTGAGGTCGAGGTCGTAGTCCCATTCCCCCTCCTGCGAACTGTGCAGGGCTCGGGCATAGAAGCCGGCGTCGGTCATCGGCAGCGCGGTGGTCGCCAGCAGTCCGCCCAGGGTGTCGATCACCGGCGTACCAAGGGTGCGCACCATCGTGGTCGCCTGCAGATCGAGCCAAGGGGAATTGAGCACCAGACCGTCAACCTTGCCCGGATGATCGGCAACCCAGACGGCGGCAATCAATCCGCCGGTCGAGTGTCCCATCAGCAGGAGGAGATCATGGTCGGCACGGATCTCGGCAACGCAGGCGTCGAGCTCGCCTGCGTACTCGCCAAGATCACTGACGAACCCGGGGAGTTGGCCCCGACGGAGGCTGCGCCCATAGCGACGCAGGTCAACGGCATAGAAGTCGTAGCCCTGTGCCGCCCAGTGATCACCGAGATGGGACTGGAAGAAGTAGTCGTTCCAGCCATGTACGTACAAGATCGCCCGACGACTCGGCTGCTCGGCGATGCGGCGGACCAAGGTCGCCACCAGATCGGTGTCGGTCGGCTCTCCGGGGGCGATCACGGCATCGTCCAGAACGACGTCGTGGCACTCGTACCCCTCCAGGAGGTCCGAGTGCCACCGCACGTCAGTCACGCTTTGCCCATCAGTCGATGATCAACTGTGGCGTCACTTCACCCAGTTCACGTTGAACGGGTACTTGTAGACCTGTCCTCGGTTGGCGGTCACACCAGCGATGATCGCCAACACGTAGAACACGATGATCCACAGACCGAACGTGAAGAGCCCGATGATCGTGCTCAGGATCGCGAAGTTGAGCGTGCGGCGCATGTTTTCGGCGACAAAGGCGCTGCGGTCCTTGTACATCAGCCACACCACCAACGGAGAGATGAAGCCCAGAATCAGGACGCCAACATTGCCCAACAGCGCCCACTGGCGCTCCTCGTCGGGACGCATCGGGATGGATCCGGGAATCGGCGGTGCCATCCCCGGTGTGATGCCGCTCGGGTCGCCGACGGCTCCGTACGGCACCGGCTGACTACCGACCTGTTGACCGTACGGCCCCTGCTGTCCATATGGTGCCTGCTGACCATAC
>JAKDKP010000762.1 GCA_030453285.1 Propionibacteriales bacterium | reverse complement strand
CCATGACGAGGATCACCCCCATTCTCCCCTGAAGGACTCGCCGCGACCCCCGAGTCTCGTCCGGTTGGCGACATCGCTGTGGTTCACTCGCTGTGGTGCGTGCCGCGTACCCAAAGTCGAGTGATGTGGTGAGCGGGGAGGCGGGTGCGGTGAACCTACCGGTGGCGATCGGCCTGTCGGTCCTGGCCGCAACCTGTTTTGCCTTCGCCGCTGTGTATCAGCACCAGGGCGTCGACGGGCAAACCACTGCCGGCGACCGGTCACTGAGTCTTGGCACCTTCGGTCGGCTCTTTCGCCAACCCCGGTGGCTGTTCGGCTTCGGCCTGTCCGGACTCGGCGCCTTGCTGCACCTGTCGGCCCTGTCCGGGGCGTCGGTGGCGGTGGTCCAACCGCTGGCGATCCTGGCGGTCCCGTTCGCGGTCCTGATCGGCATGCGAAGCACCGGCAAGCGTCCCGGAACTGGTGTCGTCCTCGGCATCCTCGCCGCCATGATCGGGGTCGCCATCTTCGTCACCCTCGCAGCGAACAACACCTCCTCACAACTGCCCAGCCCGAGTCACATCGTCGGCGTCGGGGGGGCTGTGGCTCTGCTGATCGCGGTGCTCGTCTTCCTGGCCCGTCGCGGACCCGGGTGGCTGCATTCCCTGTGCTGGGCGGCTGCCGGCGCGGCGGCCTACGCCTTGGCCGCGGCGTACATGAAGGCGATCTTCGTCCAGTACGCGGCTGGCGTCGCGTTGACGAGTCCCACGATCTGGGCGCCGGCGATCGTGCTGGTGGCGACCTACCCGGCGGCGGCGTACATGTTCCAGCACGCCTTCCTCTCGGGGGCACCTGAGGTGGTGGTGGGGGCCATGACCGTGATCGACCCGATGTTGGCAGTCCTGCTGGGTGGTTTCCTCTTGGGTGAGGGCAGTTCCCTCACGCCGTTGGTGGCCAGTGGCATGGTGATGTGCGGCCTGGTGGCCGTCGCCGGCGTCGTGGTGCTCTCGCGCCACCATCCTGATGCAGACCGACACAACAAGGCTGACCGTACGCCGGGCGTCCTTGAGCAATCGACCGACCGTAGAACCGATGAAAGGGGCATCCCCGGTGAAGATCCTGCTGGCGAGCGACACCTATCCACCTGATGTGAACGGAGCCTCGCGCTTCACCGAGCGGCTTGCCCACGGCTTGGCCGACCGCGGCCATGAGGTCCATGTCGCCGCACCGTCCCCCACGGGTCCGGCCGGTGAGGAGTCGATGGGGCCGATCACCGTGCACCGGGTGCAGTCCTACCGCTGGCCGTTCCACGAGTGGTACCGGGTGTGCCTGCCGTGGACGGCCAAGCCGCAGACCGCCGAGCTGGTGGACCGGATCAAGCCCGACATCGTGCACAGCCAGGCGCACTTCATCGTCGGTCGGTACGCGATCGCCGCGGCAAGCCGGCAGGGCTACCCGCTGGTGGCCACCACACACTTCATGCCGGAGAACCTGTTCATGCACGCCAAGACCCCGGCATTCCTGGAGGAGTTCGTCCGGATCGCCGCCTGGAAGG
>JAKDKP010000117.1 GCA_030453285.1 Propionibacteriales bacterium | reverse complement strand
ATCACCGGATCGAGGTTGGACATCGGATCCTGGGGGACGAGCCCGATCCCGGCACCCCGGATGACCTGCAGTTGACGAGCGGACAAGTTGGCCACATCCTTGCCCTGGAACAGGATCCGGCCACCGGTCAGGACGGCGTTGTCGGCGAGCAGGCGGTTGACCGCGGCCGCCGTGGTCGACTTGCCTGATCCGGACTCCCCCACGATGGCGAGCGTCTCCCCGGCCCGGATCTCGAGACTGACCCCACTGACGGCCGGCGTCAGCGAGCGTCCGGTGCGGAACGACACCGACAGGTCCTCGATCCGCAGCACGGGCTCGGTGGCCTCACTCATGGCACTCTCGATCATCGGTACTCCTCGATCAGTCCGGTGCCGGCGAGAACCCGCTCCCACAGGCGTGCGGTCGGTGTCGGTCGGCCCCGAGTCAGCAGCCGATTGGTCGCCATCGCCACCACGGTCGATGCGGGCCCCGCGGTGAACCCGAGGGCGCAGCCGGTGAAACCTGGATGCCACGACAGTCGCCGCCCATCGGGCAGCTCGCGCAATCGGAATCCCAGCCCCTGTTGGGGATCGGGCCCCGCAGTGGTGAACTCATCGAGCACTGCTGCGCTCCACAGTCCATGATCAGTGCGCCCCAGCGCGCGACCGAGCAGGATCAGGTCGGAGACCTGACCGAACATGCCGGCATGCCCCGAGACACCCGCGAGAGCGTGGTGGGTGTTGCCGTCGTTCACTTCGCCGGTGATCGGTGCGGTGCGCCAGTCATCGAACGGACCGTCCAACCCGATGGCGTACGGCTCACCGGTCTCGACCATCCGCCGCTCGGCACCGTCGTCGTACGCACTGGTCGCGACGTCACCCTCGCGTGGCCCGTACGAGGCCCGCAGCCCGAGCGGGGCCAGCACCAGGTCGTTCATCGCCGCGGACAGGCCGCTCCCGGTGACGGCACCGATGACCGCGCCGATCAGGATGAAGCCCAGGTCGCTGTAGCTGTACTGCACATCGGGCTCGGCGATCCGGGGCAGGCCCCGCAGCCTCTCGGCCACCGACCGGTCCCCCCGGAGGTAGAACGGCTGCCAGGGCAGCAGGCCGCTCCGGTGCCGAAGGAGTTGCCGAAGCGTTGGCACCGGGTCATCAAGATCAAGCCAGCCATCCACGGGGACGTCGAGATCGACGAGCCCCTCGTGCACGAGTCGCATCACCGCCGCGGTGGTGAAGAGCTTCGTCACCGAGGCCAGGTCGAAGACCGTCGTGACGTCCATCGGATCGCCAGCCGGATTGCGTACCCCGGCAGCTCCGATCCGTAGGCCCTGGGCCTGGGTCCAGCAGGCGACCACGGCACCGGGCGGTGGTGCGGTCGACTCGGGCGCGGCCGGGGCAGGACCATCAGCAATCAGGGAGTCGGCGAGATCGGCCAGGGTGGGGCCCCGGCCGGAGGTGTCCGTACGCGAGCTGATCATCAGCTGGCCCGCACCTCCGAGGCCTGCACAGTCGGGGCCTGCACCGTCAGGGCACGCACCGTCAGAGCCCGGGGAGTCGGAACGGTCCCCGGCAGGGTCAGCGGACCACGGCCCGGCGTGATCGAGCCGAGCAGGCGTGGCCCTGAGGAACCGGTCGCCGAGGGCACGTTGGCAGGCAGTCCGTGCAGGGTGAACCAGCCGATCAGGGCAAAGGCGAACGCCTCCTTGATCTCCGGCGCGATCCCGAACTCTTGCGTCGTGCCGATCTCCACGCCGGGCAGGCCATCGGCGATCCACCCCATCAGGACGGGATTCTCCACCCCGCCGCCAGCGGCGACCACCTTGCCCACGCCGGCACGGCGCAGGTCGCGAGACACCACGTCCGCGGTCAACCGGGTGAGCGTCGCCACAAGATCAACATCGCTGACGTCTTCGCGGAGCCGTCCGAGCTGCTCGGCCACGTAGCCTGCGTGGAAGAGTTCCTTGCCGGTGCTCTTGGGTGGCGCTTGGGCGTAGTAGGGATCGGCCAGCAACTGGGCGAGGAGCCGCTCGTGCACCGTCCCGCTCCGGGCGATCCGGCCGCCGGTGTCGTACCCGGCGGGATCGAGGTCCCGCTCCTGGACGACGGAGTCAATCAACGCGTTGGCCGGACCGATGTCGTATGCCAACGGATCACCGTCGCCGACCACGGTCATGTTGGCGATGCCGCCGAGGTTCAGCGCCGCGGCGGCCGTTCCCCGTTCGACGAGACCGGCGAGCAGCAGGGAGTCCAGCAGCGGTACCAGCGGTGCACCGTGACCGCCGGCGGCAATGTCACGGGCTCGTACGTCGGCCACCACCGGCACACCGAGGCGCTCGGCGATCCAGGCCGGCTGCCCCAGCTGCAGGGTGCCCAGGCAGGCATCGTCGACGACCCAGTGGTAGACGGTCTGCCCATGGCTGCACACGGCGTCGATCGGTCCACTCGCCTCCACCGCCGTCGCGGCGACGTTGGCAAAGTGCTGCCCGATCCGGGTGTCCAACCGACACACCTCATCGATCGAGGTCGCGTACGGCGGCATGGTCGCCACCAGTTCGGCACGCAGCCGGTCCGGGTACGGCGTGGAGTCACCGTGCAGCACTGTCGCGGTGAGCACCTCGTCGGAGAGGGCGAAGTCGACGACGGCGACGTCCACCCCGTCGTGCGAAGTGCCTGAGATCATGCCGAGCAGGCGCATGTCATTCCTTTCCACCGACGTCGAGGGCGTCGGTGAGTCCGTCGCCCAGCAGGTTGAGGGCGGCGACCAGGACAACGACCATGGCGCCGGGAGCGAGGAGGGTCCAGGGGGCCACCACGACGATGTTCTTGGCCTCGAAGATCATCGACCCCAGTGAGGCGGCCGGAGGTGGCGTGCCCAGACCGAGGAAGCTCAGGGCGGCCTCGGTGAGCACCGCCCACGACAACGACAGCGCCACCTGCACGATGATCAACGCGGTGATGTTGGGCAGCACGTGCAGGAACATCGTCACCCATGGGTTCTGCCCGGTGCTGACCGCGGCCTGGACGAACTCACGTTCCCGCAGGGACAGCACGGGTCCGCGCGAGACGCGATAGAAGATCGGCACGTACACCACTGCGATCGCGATCGCCACGGTGAACCAGTTGCGGTCCAGCACCGAGGCCAGGGTGAGCGCCAACAGCAGCGGAGGGAAGGCGAACAGCACGTTGGCCACGCCACCGGTCGCAAGGTCGGGCACTCCCCGGAAGTAGCCGCCCACCAGCCCGGCCAGGGTGCCGAGAACGGTGGCGAAGAAGACCGCAACGGCAGCGATCAGCAAGGAGTTCGCCAGACCGGCCGCGACTCGGGAGAACACATCGCGGCCGAACTGGTCGGTGCCGAACGGGTGTCCCCCCGAGGGCGACTGCAACCTGGCCGGGGCGTCCTGGGCGATCGGGTCGTACGGGGTCAGGCCCAGCCAGTTCATGATCGACAACCCCAGGATGATCATCATCAGTGCCAGGCCGATCACCCCGGGAACCGAACGGAGCAAGCGATTCAGGGGTCGACGGGTGGCCGAGACGATCGGGTCATGGGTCAGGACGGTCATGCTTGCCGCACCCTCGGATCGATCACCCGGTACGCCAGATCGGTGAGCAGATTGACCAGCACGAAACACAGGGCGATCACCAGCACGGTGGACTGGACGACGGCGTAGTCCTTCTGCTGGATGCCGAGCAGCACCTGCCGGCCGACGCCGGGCAGCGAGAAGATCTGTTCCACCACGACCGCACCGCCGAGCAGGTAGCCGAACTGCAGTCCGGTCATCGTGGTGACCGGCACCAACGCATTGCGCAGGACGTGCCGGGCCCGCAGCCTCGCCTCTGAGACACCCTTCGCGCGGGCCGTACGGATGAAGTCGAGTCCACCGATCTCGATCACTGCCGTACGGGTGGTGCGGATGATCGGTGCGGCAATGCCCAGGCCGAGGGTGATCGCGGGCAGCAGCATCTGTTGCAGGTTGAGTCCGGGGTTGAGCCACGGCACCGCGTACGGCTGACCGTTCGGGTTGAAGCCCCACAGCCGGGCGGTGTAGGTGAGCAGCACACTGGCGAGCAGGAAGGCCGGCACCGACAACCACAGCAGGGCGAACACCTGTCCGGCCCCGTCGAGGATGCCGTTGCGACGCGTGGCTGCCGCCATGCCGATCGGGATGCCAACGACCAGGGCGATCAGGATCGCGATCACCGCCAGTTCGAGGGTGACCGGGAGCGCGCCGGCGGTGAGCTGGACGACGCTCACCTGGGCCCGGGAGGAGATGCCGAGGTTGCCGGTGATCAGTTGCCCAAGCCAGTTCAGGAACTGCAGCACCAACGGCTGGTCCAGACCGTAGTAGGCCTCCAGGGCGGCACGTTGCGCCGGGCTGAGTGCGGCGGCCTCAGTGCCGAGGGTGGCGGTGATCCGGTCACCGGGGATGGCGCGCAGCATGATGAACACCAGCAGCGCCACACCGCAAAGGGTCGCGACGGCTGTCAGCAACCGTCCGAGGACGGGGCTGCGCAGCAGGCGTGGTCGGGATTCCGTCACCAGCGACCCCACTCAGCCGACGGTGGTGGTGCGCAACGACTGCAGGCTGCCGTTCACCATCGGCTGGAAGCCGCTGACTTGCTGGGTGGTCGCGGTGTAGGTGTAGCCGGTGAACGTCCACACCCAGGCGGCGTTGTCCTCCAATTCCTTCGACACCTGGGTGTAGATCTGTTGGCGTTCGGCCTGGTCGTCGGTGGCCTTGCCCTTGGCGAACAGCGCGTCCAACTCGGGTGAGTTGTAGCCGGCGACCTTGTTGAGATTGCCTGTGCTGGTGAAGTAGCGGCCATACATCGACTCGGGGTCGGGTCGCCCAACGTTCAGCGCGACAGCGGCCTCGAAGTCGGCAGCCACCCAACGGTCGACGAAGGCGCCGGACTCTAGGATCTCCAGCTCAAGGGTGATGCCGACTTCGGCGAGCTGAGACTTCAGGTTCTGGGCTTCGCTGACGCTGGTCGCGTACTCGCCCTGGGAGACGATCGTCTGGATCGTCACCCCGTCGGACTTGCCCGCCTTGGCCAGGTAGTCCTTGGCCTTGGCGATGTCACGCGTCGGGCAGGGACGGGCGTTGGGATCGGACTTGTACGCCGGTGCGGTGATCGGTCCGACGACCTCACCCTCGCCGAACGCGGCGGTGTCGAGCACCTGCTGGCGATCGATGCCACACTGCACGGCCAGGCGCACGTTCTTGTCGGCCAGCACCCCCTGGGTCCGCAACTGCAGCGCGTGATAGCTCAACTGTGGAGTCTTGGCGACGGTGAGCGTGCCACCCTCGGCGGTCTGCGCGACGAGCGGATCGTTGATCACCGCCAGGTTCACGTTGCCCGACTGCAGGGCAGTGACGATGGCGTTCTCGTCGGGGATGACCCGGAACTCGACCGAGGCGAGCTTGGCCTTGTCACCCCAGTAGGCGTCGTTGCGCTTGAGTCTGATGGCCTGGCTCGGGGTACGGGAGTCGAAGCTGAACGGGCCGGTGCCATTGGGTTCGGTCTCCAGGACACCAAGATCATCTTCGCTGGACAGCATGGCAAGATTGACCGTCGCCAGTCCCGAGGGCAGGGCCGCGTCGGGAGCCGACAGGCTCAGTTCGACGGTCTGCGGATCGACGACGGCGACCTTGGTGACCGAGGACAGCGTGCTGCTGCCGACGGCGGCGTTGGCCTCGTCGAGGATGCCGTCGAGGGAGAACTTCACATCGGTGGCGTCGAAGTCCGTGCCGTCGGCAAACGTCACCCCCTGGCGCAGCCGCAGGGTGAGCTTCGTGCCATCGGCGGAGGCTTCCCACGATTCGGCCAACCCGGGCACGGTGTTCAGGTCCTTGTCGTACTCGGTGAGGGTTCCGTACACGTTCTGCAGGACGTTGACCGCCTGGAACTGGGTGGCCTTCCATGGCATCAGGGTGTCCGGGTCGCTGGTCACGCCGACCACCGCTGCGCCGCCGGTTCCTGGGTCGGACCCGGTGCCAGGATCGGTTTGTACGGGGGCCTGACACCCGGTCAGGGCCAAGGTGCCGGCCAGGATGGTGCCCGCGCACCATCGGTACACGCTTCGAGCCATGGTGCTGTCTCCTCCTCCGGCGGCCGCGCCCCTGCGACCACCCCGACGCCCGACCCTACATCGATGATCTCCCCGGCGACCTTGATCAACTCACCAGATCTCAGCGGACGTCGACCATTTTGCGCGAGATCCACCCGGAGAGGGCGGCGACGAGCACGCCGACACCGATCGAGGAGAGTCCGATGATCAGGAAGTACGGTCGCTCACTGTCGGGGGTGTACAGGCCGGCCAGAGCACCGGAGACCGATGACCCCACCGCGATGGACAGGAAGAACAGCGCGATCATCTGCGTGTGGAACGCCTGCGGTGCGAGCTTGGTTGCCAACGACTGCCCGACCGGCGAGAGGCACAGCTCGGCGATCGTGAACAGGAAGAGGATCAACGCCAGAGCCAGCAGCGGGGTGCTGTTGGCGCCACCACCGGTCCACGGCAGGAAGGTGAGGAAGGCAATGCCCATGATCGCCGTACCAGCAGCGAATTTCAGTGGAGTCGACGGCTGACGATCGCCCAGCTTGGTCCACAGGGCGGCGAACACGCCGGCAAAGATGATAATGAACACCGGGTTGATCGAGGTCACCCAGCTCGGCGGCATCTCCCACCCGAACAGGGATCGGTCCAGCCGCTGGTCGGCGTACAGCGCAACGACGGTGAACTGCTGCTGGAACAGTGACCAGAACATCGCACTCGCCACGAACATCGGGATGAACGAGACCACCCGGCTGCGCTCAACCGCGGTGATCTTGGAACTGGACAGGATCACCGCGAACAGGGCGACAGTCGCCACCAGGGTGAGCACCACGACGACAACCGACAACGATGCGGCCGGAAGCAGTCCGGTGCCGAGCAACACAGACAC
>JAKDKP010000761.1 GCA_030453285.1 Propionibacteriales bacterium | reverse complement strand
TTCGCGTCGCGCCACCCCGAGGTCCAGTGTGCATAGATCATCAGATCGGCCACCGCCGACGGTGGCAGCAACGTCTCATACCGACCGGCCGGCAGATCGACCTGACGCTCGGTCCAGTCGTAGCGCTGCTGCAATGCCGGCCACATCGCACCGAGGTCGATGTCGGTGAAGTCCCGGGTGCCACGGCCGATCCACGCCGTGCGCTTCATGGTCGGGTCCTTGGCGTTGAGCTCAAGCCGCCCAGTGGGCTGGACGTGTCGGCGACGGATGCCTGCGGAGTTGCCGAGCCAGGTGGTGGTCATCAGATGCTCGGCGAACCCGAACAGCGAGATGCCACCGGAGCGTGCCTCGGTGAACACCTCGCCCAGGTCGCGAGCGAAGTCGGCGTACACCTCGATCGATGTGGCCTCGGCGAGGTCGGTGAAGTTCTGGTCGGTGCCCTCGGTGGGCAGCGGCATCGCGTCCTCGCTCGGAGGTGCGGTGCTGGCGGCGCGCTCGGCTGCGCCGACGACCTGGACCACGTCAGCATCGGAGTTGATCTTGCGGGTGACCACACCGACGCTGGCCCGGTCGGAATCCCGACGGATCGCCATCACGGTGAGCGTACGGTCATGCATCTGGCCGTTGGTGGTCAGCGCGTTGTGTGCCCAGCGCAGGTTGGCCTGGGTGGTCTCGGTGACCAGCACGACGCAGTCATCGGTACTCGACGCGGCAAGGGCCTGCTCGACGAGGTCGGCCGAACGTGTGGTGGAGCTCATCAGTGATCACCCTCGGAGACGGTGTTGAGGACATTGACCTGACGGAAGAGGGCAGACGGGCACCCGTGACTGACTGGCGCCACTTGCCCGGGTTGCCCCTTGCCGCAATTGAAGGCACCACCCAGCCGGTAGGTGTCCCGACCACCCACCGCTTCCATCGATCCCCAGAACTCGGTGGTGGTGGCCTGGTACGCGACGTCGCGCACCTGCCCCTCCAGCTTTCCGTTGTTGATCTTGAAGAACCGCTGTCCGGTGAACTGGAAGTTGAAGCGCTGCATGTCGATCGACCAAGACTTGTCTCCGACGACGTACAGGCCGTCGTCGACCCGGGAGATCAACTCCTCGGTCGAGGGGCCGTCGGGGTCGGGTTGCAGGGAGACGTTGGGCATCCGCTGCAGCGGAATGTGTCCGGCGGAGTCGGCGAACGCGCAACCGTTGGAGCGGCCGAGTTCCTGCTCGCGGGCCATCTGGCGATTGAGCTGGTAACCGACCAGCACGCCGTCGCGAATGATGTCGAAGTCCTGGCCGGCCACGCCTTCGGCGTCGTACCCGATCGTGGACAGACCGTGCTCGGTGGTGCGGTCCCCGGTCACGTTCATCACCGCCGAGCCGTACCGCAGGGCGCCCAACTGGTCGATGGTGGCGAACGAGGTGCCGGCGTAAGCCGCCTCGTGACCCAGCGCGCGGTCCAGCTCGGTGGCGTGCCCGATCGATTCGTGGATGGTGAGGAAGAGGTTGGTCGGATCGATCACCAGGTCGGTCGGGCCGGCTGTCACCG
>JAKDKP010000760.1 GCA_030453285.1 Propionibacteriales bacterium | reverse complement strand
AGCATGATCAACAGTCGGTACGGCCGTCCCGCGACGGGATCATCGCCGCCTACCGCGACCGGATGCCGCTGCCCGAGGGCGCGCCGATCATCACCCTTGGTGAGGGCAACACCCCGTTGGTGCCCGCACCCGTGCTCAGCGAACAGCTCTCGTGCGAGGTGTATCTGAAGGTCGAGGGCGCCAACCCGACCGGCTCGTTCAAGGATCGCGGCATGACCATGGCGGTCAGTGTCGCCGCTGGCGAGGGAGCCAAGGCGGTGGTGTGCGCCTCGACCGGCAACACCTCGGCCTCGGCTGCCGCGTACGCCACCCGGGCCGGCATGACGTCGGTCGTGCTGCTGCCGGTCGGTCGGATCGCCAAGGGCAAGCTCGCCCAAGCCGTCGTTCACGGTGCCAAGATCATTCAGATCGACGGCTACTTCGACCAGTGTCTCGAACTCGCCCGCCAGCTCGCCGAGGAGTACCCGGTCAGCCTGGTCAATTCGGTCAATCCGGCCCGCATCGCCGGGCAGAAGTCGGGCGCCTTCGAGGTGGTGGACTCACTGGGACGGGCCCCCGACATCCACGCCATACCGGTCGGCAATGCCGGCAACATCAGCGCCTACTGGGCCGGATACGACGAGTACGCCCGCGACGGTGTCGCCGCGACACGCCCGCGGATGTGGGGATTCCAGGCCGCCGGCGCGGCACCGATGGTGCTCGGGCATCCGGTCGCCGAACCCGACACCGTGGCCTCGGCGATCCGGATCGGCAACCCGGCCTCGGTCGATCTGGCCCGCGCCGCCCTCGACCAGTCCGGCGGCCGGGTCGCCGCGGTCACCGATGAGCAGATCCTGGCTGCGCAGTCCTTCCTGGCCGCGCGCGAGGGTGTGTTCTGCGAACCCGCCTCGGCAGCTTCGGTGGCCGGACTGATCGCCAGTCACGCCGACGGCCTGCTCGATGCGGGGCAGACGATCGTGTGCACGTTGACCGGCAACGGACTCAAGGACATCGACACCGCACTCACCGGGCACACCCTGGTCGACGACACCGTCACTCCCGACGTGCACGTCGTGGCAGCCTCGGCCGGCCTGACGAGCTGATCATGGTCGCCGTACGGGTGGCTGCCACTGCGGCGAACCTTGGTCCAGGTTTCGATGCCTGCGGCCTGGCTCTCGACTGGTACGACGAGATGACGCTCACCGTCGGCGAAGGTGATCATCGAGCCGAGGTGACCGGCGAGGGGGCCGGCGATGTGCCGACCGACAGCTCACACCTGGTGATCAAGTCCGTACTGGCCGGCCTGACCTCCTTGGCTTCCGGTTCATCCTCGGATGCCCCAGATACCAAGCCAGCAAAGGTTTCCGGTCTGTTGCTCCGGACCCACAACACCATTCCACACGGACGGGGGCTGGGATCCTCGGCGGCAGCGATCGTTGGTGGGCTCGCCCTGGCGCACGCTCTGGCTCGGCCGGATGCTGATCTTGATCGCCACTGGTTGTTGGCTCAGGCGGCGCTCGCCGAAGGGCACCCCGACAATGTGGCAGCCACCGTACGA
>JAKDKP010000116.1 GCA_030453285.1 Propionibacteriales bacterium | reverse complement strand
TGCGGTGCTGGTTGGCCGCGTCGCGGCGGTGCCTGTGCTGCCGGCTGTCCCCAGGTCATCTCGGGGGCTTGCTCACCGCGAGCACGCTTCGCCTTCCGCTTCTTGGGCGGCTCGGCCGGCATCTGCCAGCCACTCATGCCGCCGCCCCCCTTCCGAGCGGAATGGTCGACAGCACACTGGAGATCTGCGTCCCACCCGACGGGGCACGCTTCACCGAACGGCCGATTCGATCCTGGACGTAGGCCTCGGCCACCGCGGCGGCCTCAAGGGTTGGCGTGACGAGCCGGACGCCACCGCTGGCTCGGCGTCTGGGCGTGAAGGTGTAGGAGGTGATGGCGAACAGCAACGGGGCACTGGCGACCGCATCCAACAGCAGCCCGTACCCGGCCGACGGGCTGTCGCCCCATCGACGGACGAGGCTGCCCGAGTGCTGCAGCCCGTCGCAGGTCCAGTGCTTCCACTGTTCGGTCGAACGTCGCGCGCCCCGGTCCGGTCCCGATCCGGTGGTGAGGGCCAGCACTTCGTAGATCTCCATCGGATCCAACACCCTGGTCGAGATCCCCTGGCGTTTGAGGACCGACTGCACGCGGTGCAGGCCGAAGCGCAGGGTGGCGTAGATGCCGGCCTTGCCGTCGCCGCGCCGGGCAACGGCCGACAGGCAGAGCCGCGGGTCGAGCCGTACGCACAACCACGTCCGACGAACCGTCGGCGGCACGTTCTGGGTGATCTGTCGGTACGCCTGGGCGGCCGGGGAGTCACCACCGAGCAGCACCGTTGTCGGCGCCGGGACGGTGAAGGTCACCACCTGCACGCCGGCGAAGATGACGTCATCCTGGGTGGTCAGCCCTTCCATCGCGGTCAGATTGAGTTGTTCACCCTTGTCGGCGATCAGGTTGTCGTCCGAGGACAGGGCCAGCACTGCGGTCCAGGCGTTGCCGTCGGTGATCACGCCCACCTCTTCGCCGCGGCCAGTCAGGGTCAGGCTCACCGACAGTCCGGGCACCCATTCGGCCAGCGGTACGAGGTCGCCCGGCACGTCGGCGGGATTGACCGTCTGGGGCGATCTCCCGGCGAATCCGATCCGGAGCAGGAGCAGTCGTCCCAACGAACGACCTCCCACCGGCACGACCAGCACCAGCACGACAAGCAGGGCCACCAGTGCGAGGGCGATCCAGGTCAGGTTGCCGGCGAACAGGGTCAGCACCACCAGCAGTGCGGCCATCTCCACCGCGACGAATCTGCTGGTCAACGGCAGCAGGACGGGTCGGCGCGTGTTCGACATCGCGATCCATTCCATCGTTCGGCCAGCCATGTGTGCTCCTGCTCCTGCTCGGTCCGGCACTACTCTAAGGGTTGACCGGGCCGACCACGGGTCCCGCGAGTGCAAGTGGGGCTCCGCGGCGCAAGTGGCCTCCCCGAGTGCAAGGCTGTCTCTCCGACGGAGCGACGCTCGACCCCAAGGACAGTGCATTGGCTTCTCGCAAGGACCTCCTGAAGGCCCACAAGTTCACCACGGACAGACTCGTGTCGTCCTTAGTGAATCGTGATCCCGACCGGCTGGACTCACCCCTGCGTCGGGTCGGCATGGGCAGCTTCGCCGGAGTGATGATCGGTGTGGTCATCATGGCCGGTTTCGGTGTCTTCGGTCTGGCCACCAGCGGCGGCAAGGCCTCCAGTTGGAAGGATGCCGACTCCGCGGTGGTCGTCGACTCCCAGGCCGGCCTGGTCTTCTGGTACACCCAGAAGAGGCTCCATCCGATGGAGAACATCACCTCAGCCAAACTCGCCAACGGCGGCGGGGACGTCACCACCCTGAAGACCAAATCGCTCAAGGACGTGCCGCGCGACAAGCTGTTGGGCATCCGGGACGCCCCCCGCCAACTGCCCGATGCCGCCGACATGGGCGCCTATCCGATGCAGGCCTGCACGACGGCGCCGAATGCGCAACAGACCCGGTTCACCACCCTCACGATGGGTGATCCGAGGCTGCAGATCGGCGAGGACACCGCGGTTGCCATGCGTGGTCCGACCGGCGACTTCTACCTGGTCGTGAACGGGACCGCCCACCGTGTACCGAAGGAGGAATCCCAGGACGTGCCTCCGCTGCTGTTGGAGTACGAGGTGCTGCAGCCGACGTACGGGCTGCTGAACGCACTGCCTCAAGGATCGCCGCTCGATGCCGAAGCGATCATGAAACGCGTGCCCGGGGCCGACGAGCTGGACACCAGCAAACCGATCCGCGAAGCCACCCGTGTCGGCCAACTCGTCCATGTCGGCGGACAGAGCACCCGATATGTGATGCTCGCCGACGGACTCAGCAAGATCACCCCGCTGGAGCATGCCGCACTGCAGGTGTCCCGACCGAATGCCCCCAGCATCGAAGTCACCGCCCAGGAGGCGTCGCTGAACCTGAGCGAGACCCGAGACATGGGCGCCGCGGACCTCCCCTCCGAGATGCCGAAGGTGCTGAAGGGGCAACAGGAGCAGGCCAAATCGGTCTGTGCGACTTGGACAGCGGCCAATCAGCCGCCTCGGTTGTCGACCGGCAATCCGACCCCCGAGGTCGGCACCTCTGCGGCCAACCCGGCCAATGCCGACATCGTCGTCGTCCCGCCGCTGCGTGGTGCACTGATCCGCAACGAGGAGGCCAAGCAGGGGCCCGCAGTCACCCTGGTCACCGAGGGCAAGCGGTTCTCCGTTCCCGATGCCGACTCGTTGAACGCGCTCGGCTATGCCCAGGTCGCCCAGGATGCCGTGCCGGCCCAACTGATGGGGCTGATCCCGCCCGGACTGCCGATCGGCCAGACTCTGTCGATCGCCGCCGCCCAGACCGAGTCACGCCCCACCTGACGATTCGTCCAGTGATCGACGGCCCATCGTCTCCGCGTCGGCGTGGTCGATCTGCTCGACAGCCTGCAGCGTGGGGCGCTTGGCGCTGATCCCGTCGCCGTGTCGGATGCCGCGGAGATTCTTCACCAGCCACGGACCGAAATGCTGGCGGGCCCACGACAGATCACCCTGTACGCGATCGCGCCAGATCCGGTGTTCCTCGGACTCCGCCAGTGGATCGGCCCAGGACAGGTCGTAGCCCTCGATGCCGAGGGTCCACGCCATCCCACGGGCCACCCGGTCGTGTCCGACCGCGTTGCCGTGCAGCCGATCCTCGAACCACAGCCGTGGGTCACCGGCCATCTCGGACGCCTCCAGGTCCAGCAACAGCACCCCGTACCGTTCCGCTTCGACACGTTGGATCTCGTTGAGCCGCAGCACCCGATCCCGCAACCGCTTGCCGATCAACGGATTGATCCGCCGTGGGTCCGGCATGGTGAGACCGACAACGGTGATGTCGTGATCGCGAGCCTCGGACCACATCGCGGCCAGGTGCTCGGCGACGGCTTCGAGGTCGGCCCGAACGCCAAGACAGTCGTTGACACCGGCAGTGATGGTGAGCAGATCGGGCTGCATCGCCAGGGCTGCGTCGAACTGGGTGGCTCGCACCTCGGCAGCAACAAGTCCCCGGACGGCCAGGTTCGCGTACTCCAACGGCTCGGGCTGTGCGGCGGCGATGATCATGGCCAGCCGGTCGGCCCACCCTCGGTAACCGCCTTGGGGATCCGGATCCTCCAGTCCCTCAGTCGCCGAGTCACCGATCGCGACATATCGACGGAAGCTCATGGTCTCCATTCTGCACCGCCTCACCGACGTGACCAGATCACCGACGGGACCCGCAGCCGCAGGTGACCCTCGTCATGCCTAGAGTCCACCCGGTAGCAGCTCAGCGAAAGGACGCACCCCCATGCCGACGTCATCGGTCACCGACGGTCGTCTGGAGGAGTTCGCCACCGCGCTGCGGACAACCGGATCCTCGGCGACGGCGCGGGTGGACATCCTGACCGGAGCCGCCGCCGTCCAGCAGTGTCTCCATCGCCTCACCGCCTCGTGCGACATCGAAAGCATGAGCATGCAGCCGCGCTTCTCGATCGAACCGACGCGAGCTCGCCGACCGCACCCGCGCGGTGTCACCGTCCGGACCTTGATCAAACCAGACTTCGCCACCCCTCAGGTGATCGAGCATCTGGCCGCCACCGAGGTACGAACCTCGCCACTGGTCAGCAGGCTGATGGTGATCGTGAACCGCGCCTGTGCCTTGGTCGACATCCGTCGCCCCGAGGATGCCGAACCCGTGGCCGCCCACATCACCGACACCACTCTCGTCGCCTCGATGGTGGACACCTATGAAGACATCTGGTCCGCCGCAACGCTGCTGGTCGAGCCCGAGGAACAGGCGTCCTTCACGTCCCGGCAACTGCTCATCCTGACCATGCTCACTGACGGCGCCACCGATGAGCAAATTGCCCGCCGGCTCGAACTGTCCTCCCGCTCGGTCCGGACAGAGGTCGCGGTGATTCGCGAGACCCTGCATGCCGACAGCCGGTTCCAGGCCGGCGTCCGCTACGCCGAACTGCGCGGGATGGGCCTGGTCCGTCAGGAAGGCTGAGCCGACCGTTCGGGCACCTTGATCCGCTGCGACAGGGCGTGCGATGCCCCCGGTGCCAGCGTGATCTCGTGTCCTGGGGCGTTGGCCGCCTCGATGCAGACCAGGTGTGGCCATGCGTCGTCGGGGACATCGCTCATCTTGGCAGCCTTGTCCTGCCAAGGATTCCACACCACGGTGTCGGCCGAACCGGTCTTGATGATCATGATCCGTCGCGTTCCGTCATCGACCACCGCGTCGGCGACGGACTCGTACACCCGATCGGTTTCGCCGGTGAATCGGATCGGTCCGTCCTGCACATCCGAGCCGCCGGACACCTTGTCGCGGTACGAGGCACCGCCCAGCCCGGCCACCGTGGTCTGGCGGACGTCGTCGACGGCGAAGTAGGAGTGCAGGGCGTTGCCGTAGCTGAATGGGGTGTCCCCGGAGTTGGTGCAGGTGAGCTCGATCAGCAGGTCGGTGCCGAAGCAGACGGCCAGTTCGAGAGTGAACGCGTGCGGCCACCGGTCCCGTCCCGGCAGATCGGCCACGTCGGCATCGGTGAGCCGCAGCCGTACGCACTCGTCGGTGCGCTCGACCACCGTCCAGGTGGCATTGCGGGCGAAGCCATGCTTGGGCTCGTACGCGTCCCCGGGCCCATTGCCGAACCAGGGGAAACACACCGGTACGCCGCCACGGATTGCCGAGCCCAGCGACAGATCGGCCAGCGGGCTGAGCCAGAGCACCGGATCACCACCGGCCGGAGTCCAGGCCGTGACGTGTGCGCCATGCGCACGCACCTCACCGGTGGCTGACGGGTTGTTGATGCGGACGGCGTCGCTCATGGCGCCCACCCTAACGGTCGCCCCGGCGTGAAAGAGTCGCTCACATGATCGAGATTCTCACCCCGCCCGAGGTGGACCGCGCCCGGCGGACCGGTGGCCTGGTTGGCGCCATCCTGCAGGACCTGCGTGCCCGTACGAGCGTTGGCACGAACTTGTTGGAGCTGGACGAGTGGACCAGATCCATGATCAACGACGCCGGAGCTGAGTCCTGCTACGTGGACTACGCGCCGTCCTTCGGACGCGGACGGTTCGGTCACCATGTCTGCACAGCGGTCAACGATGCGGTGCTGCATGGGTTGCCACACGACCGCAGCCTTGCCGATGGAGACCTGCTCACCCTCGATCTCGCCATCCTGCTGGACGGAATGGCCGCCGACGCCGCGATCAGCTTTGTGGTCGGCAACTCGGATCAGCCGGAGAGCCTGGCCATGATCAACACTACCGAGCGGGCGCTGGCCGCGGGCATCGCGGCCGCCGGCCCGGGCGCACGGATCGGCGATCTCGCCCATGCCATCGGTTCGGTGCTCAGCGCCGATGGGTACCCGATCAATCTTGAGTTCGGCGGCCACGGCATCGGGACAACGATGCACCAGGATCCCCACGTACCCAACACCGGGCGTCCCGGTCGCGGCTACCAGCTCCGCCCCGGCGTACTGCTTGCCCTTGAGCCGTGGATCATGGCCGACACCGACGAGTTGATCACCGACGACGACGGCTGGACGCTGCGCAGTGCCACCGGCTGCCGCACCGCCCACACCGAACACACCATCGCCATCACCCCCGACGGCGCCGAGATTCTCACCCTCCCCTGAACCGTCGCGCTCCACGCTCGGTCGACCACGTCGAGCCACGGAGTCCCGGCTACAGGCGTTCGGCAGCGAGGGCGGCGAGAACGAAGGCGGCGACACCGTACGGATGGTTGGATCCACGCGGGATCCAGCGGTAGCCGACCTCGGGCAGCAGCGGTAGCGGGATCGTCGGACCGGAGATCTCCGGCATCTCGGTCGGCGTGACGGCCTCGGTGACGGCGGCCAATGCCTTGATGGCGGGGGCCAGATAGGTGTCGGGGAGGTGACCCTGCCGTACGGCATCGAACCAGCCGGCGGCGATCAGCGCGGTCGCCGACAGTTCGCGGTACCCGCCTCGATCCAGCAGGGTGGTCCACGTCCCGTCCGCACCCTGCAAGGGCAACAGCGCCTCGCTCGTACGGCGTAGCACCTGGACGATGCCCGGCACGCGTTCATGATCACCAAGATGGTCGGTGATCATCGGCAACGCGGCGATGACCCACCCGTTACCGCGCCCCCAGAACAGATTGGCCGGATACGGCGCACCGGTGCGGGCCCACCAGGCGTGCGACCACAGACCGGACGGGTGTTGCATCAACTCGCTGTACGCCTCGGGCTGCCGGGCGGCGATCTCCAGCAGATCCCCAGCACCCTCGGCGGCGCCGTACCAGGCCGGGAAGACGCCGAACATCATCAGACTGTCGACCCACACCGAGCGGGGATAGCACCGGCCGATCAGGCTGGGGCCGAGGTGGTTGCAGGCCTCGCCGACGATCCGCGGTTCGGTGCGGATGTAGTTGATCACCGCATCGGTGAGTGGCTGGTACTTCCCGCCTCCCGGCCGCTGCTGCATCGGATAGGTGATCAGCGCCGGAGCTGCCGTGTCGG
>JAKDKP010000115.1 GCA_030453285.1 Propionibacteriales bacterium | reverse complement strand
GCAGCCAGACGCAGCCCGTCACGGATGGCTTCAGCCATGAAGGGCTCGTCCTCGCCGATCAACACGCGCACACCGACAATCCTAGGACTCGGCATGTATCGCCAACATATGGAAAAGCGCATACGGCCCGGCAACACGGATGTCTCTTGACTGGGTCACATGAACAAGATCACCTCACCCGCCCAGCCCCACAGGCCGCTCAGGACCATCGTGAGTCTCACTCTCGCCTGCTTGATCATGATCACCGGATTCGTCGTCGCCCAGACGCCGCCGTCCCTCGACTCGGTGTTGGACCGGATCGATCGGCCTCGAGGGACACCCTCGCCCGATGGGCGCCCTTCCTCCGGTCGTGAGAGGCGAACCGGCAACAGGGATGCCCGGACGACGACCAACGGTGCCCTGCCCGACGGCGCCACGGTCTCCGACACCCGGTACCCGGGCGTGGCGAACCTCGATCCCGCCCTGCTCAAGGCTCTGCAGAAGGCCGTACGAGACGCCGACGATGGCACAACGCTCGTGATCAACAGTGGATGGCGCTCCGCCGACTATCAAGATCAACTTCTCCGTGAGGCGGTCGCCACGTACGGTTCGGCCACAGAGGCCGCTCGGTGGGTTGCCACCGCCGACACCTCTCCACACGTGTCGGGCGATGCGGTCGACATCGGGCCGCCCGATGTTGCATCATGGCTCGCGACCCACGGCGCGGCGCGTGGCTTGTGCCGGATCTACCGCAATGAGCCCTGGCACTTCGAGCTGCGAGCCTCGGCGAAGAAGCAGGGCTGCCCCGCTCCGTACGCCGATCCGACCCAGGACCCACGGATGCGGGGCTGAGCGTCCCGGCTCATTGGACGGAGGAGGAGTCGCAGGACCACGCCTTTGATCCTGACGCACACTACGCGACCGGCGGAGCGTCCGGACGAGCGCGGAAGACCACGAAGGCCGCGTCGGCGTGGATGCCGGGCCGACCTTCGATCAGGCCGGGGCGCTGGAGCTGCTTGTCGAAGATCATGCCCAGCCGGCGCATGACCGCCTGGGAGGCGAGGTTGTGCACCTCGGTGAAAGCCACCACCGAGTCCGCCCCCAGGACCGAGAAGGCGAAATCCAGGGACGCCTGGCCGATCTCGGTCGCGTACCCCTGCCCCTGGAAGGGTCCGCGCACCGCCCAGCCCATCTCCACGCAGGGCTCAGCGTCCAGGACGATGCGCGAACAGCCGCCCCGCCCGACCACCTCGCCGGTCTCACGGTGACGCGCCAGCCATTTGTGCACCCCACCGCCGGCCCAGGTCGCACCCATCCTGCGTGCCTGCGTCCGCAAGGCTTCGGAATCGGGTTCGCCGTACCACGGCACGACGGCGGGATCGACGTGCACCAGCAGCAGGTCCTCGAACTGGTCCTCGGTGACCGGCGTCAACGCCAGCCGCTGGGTGTGCCGTCGGCCATCCACGAGCGGCTCAGCCCAGATTGTCGGTGTTGAAGGTGTCGCACTTGCCCGGATCGCCGGTGGAATAGCCGACCTGCAGCCACTTCCGCCGCTGTTCCGACGAGCCATGGGTCCAGCCGTCGGGGTTCACGCCGCCACCGGACTGCTGCTGGATGCGGTCGTCGCCGACCGCACGCGCGGCATCCACCGCGGCGTTCAGGTCCTGTTCGGTGAAGTCGCCGACCGGGCTGCCGGCCACGTTCTGTTCGTTGGCGAACCACGTGCCCGCCAGGCAGTCAGCCTGCAGTTCCAGCCGTACGCCGGCCGACTTGGGGCCGGTGGAACGGTCCTGTTGCGCCTCGGCCATCACCCCGGTCAGATTCTGCACGTGGTGGCCGAACTCGTGCGCCACCACGTACGCCTCCGCGGCATCGCCCCCCTGGGCGCCGAGCTGGGAGAGAAGTTGATCAAGGAACTCGATGTCGAGATAGACCTGCTGGTCCTGGGGGCAGTAGAACGGTCCGGACTCCGCCGACGCCTGACCGCACCCGGTCGACACCTGGGACGTGAAGGGATTGATCTTGGTGACCTGGTATCCCTCGAGCTTGGTCTCCCAGTACGCCTGGATCGAGTTCGTGTACGCCACGTAGCGGCAGTTCCGGTCGGTCTCGATGTCCTTGACGTTCTGGCAGTTCTGCAGCGTCGTCTGGCTCTCCCCGGGCTGCACAGGTTGGTCGGTGGTCCCACCTCCCAGGATCACGGACGGATCGAACCCGAACACCAGCGCCAGGATGATCACGATGATCGCGCCACCACCACCGATGGCGATGCCACCACCACGTCGGCCACCGCCACCACCGCCGCCCACCTGGGACGGGTCGAGCTTGGCGCCATCCTCGTACTGCATGTCATCTCCTTCTCGGGCGCTCGACCGTCGCCATCCACCGGCAGCATAACCACCCCGTCGACCGCTACGGTGTCCCAGGCAAGGAGGTGGATGCCCATGCTGTACGTGGTGGCTCATCAAGACGAGCAATCGACGAGCGAGTTCGCGGTCCCGCATGGCGCCGAACCACAACGGGTGTTGGCGCAGCACGGATGGCAGGCCGGCCAGCCGATCGAGGCGACCCGTCGGGGCGACGATCTGGTGATCACGTTCCGGGCGACGCCTGCCCTTCGCACCGATGCGCGACGAGTCGGCAGCACGGTCCGCCGCGATCGTGACTTGGTCGTACGGCCGGGTGAGACCCCGATGGTCAAACAGCGACTGGCCGCGTACGCGATCGTGCAGTCCGCACGCGGCGTGCTGGCCACCCAGTACTCGGCCCGGACGGCGGTGGAGGCACGCTGGGGCCTACCGGGTGGGGGCATGGATCCCGGCGAGGATCCGCGCGACACCGTACGACGTGAGGTGTGGGAGGAGACCGGCCAGGACGTGACAGTCGGTGATCTGCTGGAGGTCGGCACCTCCCACTGGATCGGGCGCGGTCCCGACGGCGCCCTGGAGGACTTCCAGGCGGTGCGGCTGACCTATCGCGCCACGTGTCCCCGACCGATCGACACGGTCGTTCACGACATCGACGGCACCACCGCGGACGCGCGGTGGCTCACCAACCCGTACGAGGTGGATTGGGCCGACCCGTGGCGTGCCCGGTTGCCGCACCTGCTGCAGGCGTGACTGCCTCGCGCCCGGGCCGGCGTGCGAAAACGGCCGCCACCTCAGTGAGGTGACGGCCGTCAGCGCGAGTGGGATCAGCGACGGAAGTAGGAGATGATCCGCAGCAGTTCGACGTACAACCAGACCAGGGTGACGGTCAGACCGAACGCGGCGACCCAGGATTGCTCGGCCGGGGCGCGCATGGCGATGCCCCGCTCGACGTGATCGAAGTCCATGATCAGGTTGAATACTGCCAGCACCACCGCCAGAGCGGAGATACCGATGGCCAGCGGGCTGACCGGACCGGTCACGCCGGCGCGCAGCCCGAGATTGATGCCGACGAACGAGAGTCCGAAGTTGATCAGCATGGCTGCGGCAAAGGCGACCGTGGCGATGATCACGATCTTCTTGAACTTGGCGGTGACGCGGATGTTGAAGAACTTGTACGCCGCGAGGGTGACACCGGCCGCGACCAGGGTGGCGAAGACCGCCTGCATGACGATGCCGTCGTAGAAGCCCTCGAACAGCCGGGACAGCAGACCGACGAAAATGCCTTCCACCGCGGCGTAGAGGAACATCAGCGGTGGGGAGATCTTGCGGCGGACCGCGACCAGGATGGCGCAGACAAAACCGACCAGGCCCGAGCCGATGAGGCCGATCCAGGTCAGGCTCTCGGGCACCAGCAGCCAGGCGGCGGCCGCTGCCACGATGACCAGGCCGATCATCAGGGCGGTCTTGGTGACCACATCCTCAAAGGTCATCAGCCCACCGGACTGCTGCGGCGGAGTGGTCTGTCCCTGCTGCACGTCGGGTCCGTAACCCTGTGGTTCGGTGCCGGGACCGCCGTACTGCTGCTGGGGAGAGTATTGCGGGGCTGGGGTGAAGGCGTCCTGACGAGACAGGACTGGGTTGTTCGTACGCATGCGTGGGCCTCCTGAAATGGTGCGCTCGTGATCAATCGTACGGGCAAATCCCAAGAATCACCGCCTCCCTCCCCCGCCGGCCCGTTCACCGTGCCTCCACGTGCCCGAACGCCTGCCACACTGTCGCGATGCGACAACTCACCAGAACCGAGGAGGAACTGATCACCCTGATGATCACCAGCGCACCGGACACCGGCGACGCCGTGCACAGCGCGGAACGACGGCGTGCCTGGCTCACGCAGGTGCCGCACACGCGGGCCGGGGCACGATGCGGGTGCGGGACGTGTCCCACGATCGAGCTGATCGATCTCAACGGCGACGCGCCCGGAATGGGAATCGAACGCATCGTGCTCTCGGCCGGCTCCCCCGGCGCCCTGCTCCTGCTGTTCATCGACGACGACCAGCTCAGCTCCCTCGAATTGGCACCCCTGGAAGACGGACCGGCGATGGATTTCCCCGAGGTGGCGGAGGTGCGTCTCTGAAGGACCACGTCTCCCGCCCACGATCCGCCACCCCGTCTGGCGCCTGCTGGCGATCGTGGCCTGCCGCGGGATCGGGTGTCCTCAGCGACCGTCGTGGCGGCCCCCAGTCGATCAAGCGTGGGTGGAGCGGAAACGGGCGGCTTTGGCTTGGTTGCCACAGGTCTTCATGCTGCACCAGCGGCGCCGCCGTCCGCGGGATGAGTCGATGAAGAACCACCCGCAACGATCGCAGGCGCGCACACCCTGCGGCGGCGGATCCAGGAGGAGCGCGATGGCTCTGAGCGCGACAATCGCGAGCGAACCCTGCACGGTTTGCGCGGTGGTGGATCCGTCAGCGTGCAGGGTCAGGTCGTCAGTGGGCCGACGGGCGGTGCCGAGCAGCCCGGCGAGGGCACTGGCGGGAATGCTGCGGTCGTCGATGTGAGCATCGAAGACTCGCCACAGCAGCGCTCGTAGCGCGCGAGCATCCTCGAGCGCAGCCTCGTCAACGCCGGGCTCGCTGTCGGGGACCAGACCGATCAGAGCAAGCCAGCCGGCGAGATCGGCGGTCTCGACGAGCAACTCCGGGCCTGGTTCGGGCCAGCGGCGGTAGACGGTGTTGGCGAAGTCGAGTGCGAGGTGACCGGCGACGAAGTGGTCCTCGACCCATTCGGTGGTGGTGGTCATGCCAGCTCGTGTCTCATGATGGGTCGATCTCGCCTTGGCCGGACGGCTCGGTGAACTCGGCAGCAGTGAGGACGCTGGGAATCCCGACCCTCGCGGAGTCCGCACCAGCCCAGCGCTTCTCGGGGAGTTCGCCCACCCCCTCGACGACGCGGTTCGATGACATCGACGAGGTGGCGACACACGGCGGTGTCCACGCCGACAACAACCCTTCGCCGCGGTGGCTCTTGACCATGGACAAGCAGCTCAGAGAAACGACCGGCTCGTCATCACCCGGTTCCAACAGTGTCGAAGGGCGCGTGCGGGGCAAGTCGTCCCGATCACCGAGGCCGCACCACGCGACCGGCTCTCGATTCAGATGTCCCATGACGTCCGGCGACCGATCGCCGTCGGCCAGCTTCCAGATGGACTCCTTGCCCTGGCCCCTGCTCTCCGTGCACTCATCGATGCTCAGCCACCAGTGCAGGCACCAGCAGCCCCGGGCATCGCTCCGCACGGGCATCACGGTCTCGGATTCGTGCCAGGTGGTGGAGGAATCGAGCTGCCCGACCGTCGGCGCCGGCCAGCTCAGGTGTCGGCCCTCGCATGATCGAAGACGTCATCGGTGAAAGCGACCAGCAGGTCGGCGACCTCAGCGGCATGGGTCTCGAGGAGGAAGTGTCCGCCGTCGAAAACGTGCGCTTGGAAGGTCTCCATCTCCCGGTGGTACGCCAGCACCTCCCTGATGTCGAAAGCCGGGTCGTGCCGACCCCACAGCACCATGCACGGCGGCTGGTACGTGGCGTGGTACGCGGCGATCTCACCGAAGCGAGCCACGTGCATGCGGTAGTCGTAGAAGAACTGGAAGTACACCTCGATGTTGCCGGGGCTGGACAGGTGCTCCCAGTCCAGGTGCCACGACTCCGCCGGATGCAATTCCGCAACCGCCTCGGGCAACCCTCCGAGATAGGTGTCCTTGGTGCCCTCGAAGGTCAACCAGTCCGGCAACGCGGCCCTGTTCTCGTCGGTCGGCTCAGCCCAGTAGCGGCGGGCTGAGTCCCACCCCTCGCCCAACCCGGCCTCATGGGCGTTTCCGTTCTGCACCACCAGGCCCAGCACACGCTCCGGATGCCGCGTGGCCAGGAAGTAGCCCACCGGGGTGCTGTAGTCGGTCACGAACACGATGTGTCGCTCGATCCCAAGGTCCTCGAGCATCGCCTCGATCACCAGCGACAGGCCTTCGTAGGTGTACTCGTACTCGTCCACCGACGGAGAGGCGGAGAATCCGAAACCCGGTATGTCGGGTGCGACCACATAGGCATGCTCGCCCAGGACCGGGAGCACCTCGCGGAACGAGTACGACGAACTCGGCGCCCCGTGCAGCAGCACGACCGCCGTCGACGACGGCACTCCTGCCTCTCGGTAGCGCACCCGCAGACCTGCCACCTCCCGATCGCGGTGCCTCGTCTTCGCCATGTGCTTCATCGGATCCTCCTCACCTGCCGACCGGCAATCTCAGTGAGTAACCCTATCAGCCATATATAGGGGTTACGGGTGACGGGCAGACACTCTGCTCGTTTCCAGCCAACTGGGCGGCCACGACATCCTGGGCTCGCGCCAGTGATTCTGATCCGACAGGGGACAGATCACACTCGGAAAGCCGCCGACCTCAACGACGACGGATCGGTGCACCTCGCCGGGTGGTTCTCTACCCGAGCAAGCCCGTCATGACGCTGATCCGCTGGGTTCTGCGGGGATCACGGCGTCCTGTGTCACGTTTGGAACGCCAGCCTGTCGAGGATGTGCGCGGCCCGGTCGCGGAGAATTCGCCTCGTCCTCGAACCTGTTTAAGTGCCCCGAGTCGGGCTGCGCTGGCCAAG
>JAKDKP010000759.1 GCA_030453285.1 Propionibacteriales bacterium | reverse complement strand
TTCTCGGGGTCGGTGGTGCCGGCGACCCAGATGCCGGTGGAGGTGATCCCCACCGGGACCACCTCGTAGCGGTCCGGGTCGAGGTGCGACATCACGGCTCCTGCCGAGATGCAGGACACGCTGTGCTCGGTGCTCTGACCGCCGTAGAGGACCGCGACGGTGGTGCGGCGGGGCTGGCTGGTCTGGTTCGCGGGTTCAGTCACGGCCCCCAAGTGTAGCGGGAGTCTACTCAGCCTTCCGGCTGCGGCCCATCAACGCGCGGATCGCGGTGTCCACGTCGCCACCGTGGTGGCAGACCTTGACCACTTCGCGGGTGATCGGCATCTCGATGCCGTGGGCCACGGCGAGTTCCTCGACGGACATGCTGGAGATCACGCCCTCGGCAACCTGGCCCTTCGTCGCGGCACTGGCCTGGTCCAGGGACTCGCCCTTGCCGAGACGTTCGCCGAAGGTGCGGTTACGCGACAGCGGGGAGTTACAGGTCGCCACCAGGTCTCCCATGCCTGCGAGTCCGGCCATGGTCCGCTGGTTGCCGCCGAGGGCGACGGTGAGCCGGGTGATCTCGGCCAGCCCGCGGGTGATCACCGAGGCGATGGTGTTGTGCCCCATGCCCATGCCGGCGGCCATACCGCAGGCCAGGGCGATGACGTTCTTGCAGGTACCGCCGACTTCACAGCCGATGACGTCGTCGTTGGTGTAGGGCCGGAAGTAGGGCGCGTGCATGGCGGCCTGGATGGTCTTGGCCCGGGCGGTGTCCGTGCAGGCGACGACACTGGCGGCGGGCTGCTGCCGGGCGACCTCGGCGGCGAGGTTCGGTCCGGAGAGCACCGCCACCCGGGACTCGTCGACCTCGGCGACCTCGGCGATGACCTGGCTCATCCGGCGTCCGGTGGAGTGCTCGATACCTTTCGCGAGGCTGACGAGGGTGGCGTCGGGGCCGATCAGGTCGCGCCAGCCGGCCAGGTTGGAGCGCAGTGACTGGGACGGCACCCCGAGGAAGACCACGTCGGCCCCGGCGAGTGCCTCGGCGGCGTCGCTGGTGGCGGTGATCGTCTCCGGCAGGATGACGTCCGGCAGGTAGGACGAGTTGGTGTGCTGCTCGCGGATCTCCGCGGCGACCTCCTCGCGTCGGGCCCACAGGGTGACAACGGGGTTGTCGGCATCCGGTGCGTCGCCGGACGCTGCTGCAGCGTCGGCGCACACCTTGGCCACCGTCGTGCCCCAGGAGCCCGATCCCATGACCGCTATCCGAACCATCCGCTGCTCTCCCTTACTTGTCCTGGCTAGAATGACGAATGCATGATGCATCAGTGCTGTCTCATGCACGCTGCCTCTAAACATTGAACCAGACGCACGGGGCAACGGTGGTGACTCCACCTGAACCCGCGTCGACAGGAAGGCCCCTCAACGTGACGACCCACAACGGCATCGGCGACCTTTCCACTTCGCTGGCCTCACGAAACCTGCAGATCTCCGATGGCCATGTGGCCCGGATCGGCAGCACCCCCGCCGAGGAGTTCGAGCGTCCAGTCTTCGCCGCCGGGGCGGT
>JAKDKP010000758.1 GCA_030453285.1 Propionibacteriales bacterium | reverse complement strand
AGATCACCGCCGCCGGTGCCGAGGTGATCGGATTGCAGGAGGTGGACAACCGCTGGGGCACGCGCAGCGAGTTCGAAGACCAGGCCACCTGGTTGGCCGACCGCCTCGACATGAACGTGACGTTCGCGGCAAACCTCGACAACCCGCCCGCGCCGGGCCAGACAGACCGGCAGCAGTACGGCACCGCCATCCTCAGCCGGCACCCGATCGTACGGAGCAGTCACCGACTGCTGACCAGCATGGAATACCCCGATCGGCCGACCGAGCAGCGCGGTCTGCAGACCGCAACGATCAACGTGCGCGGCGTCCTGATCGACGTCTTCAACACCCACTACGACCATCAGCGTGCCGAACAGCGGGACTTGGCGGTGACCGAGACCCTGGAGGCGATCAAGCGCAACGACCGGCCCACCGTCCTGCTCGGTGATCTGAACGCCGAGCCGGAGGTGCCCGAGATCCAGCGACTCACCTCGCTGCTCAATGACCCGTTTGCCGGGCGGGACGACGCAGACACCTATCCCGCCGACGCCCCCACCAAACGCATCGACTACATCCTTGGCCGGTACGTCACCTTCTCCGAGGCCGAGGTGATCCCCAGTCCCGCCTCCGATCACCTGCCGGTGGTCGCCACGATCACCTTCTCGGCCAGAACGCGGACCTGAGCACCCCGTACGATCATGATCATGGCCACCTCAGTCCGCTTTGCCGTCGATGGGCGCTTCGACCTGACGGGCCGCGGAACCGTCATCACCGGCACCTTCGTCGACGAGAGCGGCCAGCCACTGCGGGACGAGTCGGCGGTCCTGCGGATCGACGACCGTCTGGTCGACCAGACCACCGGGTCGATGATCACGATCAGGGGTATCCCGTTCGTCTGTCGCCCCGGTCGTCCGCCGACCGAGCCTCCCCCGAGCCTCAGCCTGGCCATCACCGAGGAACGAGTCGGCACGGTCACGGCGGGAACCATCCTGGTGGCCAAGGACAGCGGGCTCAGCGGGCCCGCTCGATCCTGACACCGATCGCCGGAGCACCGTCCTCGGGCGTGCCCTCGGCGCCGGGATCGATGCCACCGGCAGCAATCTTGTCCAGCACCGCCAGGCCCTCGTCGGTGATGTGCCCGAACACGTTGTAGTCCGGGCGAAGCCTGGAGTCGGCGTACACCAGGAAGAACTGGCTGCCGTTGGTGTCGGGGCCACCGTTGGCCATCGCCAGCGTGCCGCGGGGGTAGTTGCGACGGTCCGGCGCGTCGGGCCACGGCTCAAGGGCATCGGCAGAATCGAGCTCATCGGCGAAGCTGTAGCCGGGATCGCCCCAGCCGGTGCCGAGCGGATCACCGCACTGCAGCACCGACAGCGCCGCGGGCGGCGTCTGATAGGCCGTCAGCCGGTGGCAGTCCGTGCCGTCGAAATACTTCTTGCGCACCAGGTGCAGGAAGGACTGCACCGTGCATGGGGCAAGATCGCGCTCCAGCACGATGGGGATGTCGCCCTGGTTGGTCTGCAGGGTGATCCGGCGGGTGCCGCGGCTCGGCGTACGGGAGGGATCGGGGGG
>JAKDKP010000757.1 GCA_030453285.1 Propionibacteriales bacterium | reverse complement strand
CTGGCGCATGCCGCCGGAGAACTCGTGCGGGAAGGACCGGACGCGGACGTCGGGATTGGGGATGCCGACCAGGTCGAGCAGTTCGACGGCCTCCTTCATTGCCGCCTGCTTGGACACGTCGCGGTGGATCTGGATCGCCTCGACGATCTGGTCACCGATCGTGTACACCGGGGTCAGCGCCGACAAGGGGTCCTGGAAGACCATGCCGATTTCGTTGCCGCGCAGCCGTGACATCGTCGCGTCAGCGGTGCCGAGCAGTTCCTCGCCGTGCAGCTTGATCGAGCCGGTGATCCTGGCCGACTGCGGGTGCAGGCCCATCACCGCCAGCGAGGTGACCGACTTGCCGGAACCGGATTCGCCGACGATCGCCATCGTCTCGCCGGCAGCCAGATCAAAACTCAGCCCGCGTACGGCCCGGACCGAGCCGGCCTCACTGGGGAAGGTGACGTGCAGGTCCTGCACCGACAACACTGTGCCACGCTCGGTACGACGGCTGCGGCCCGTGCGGGCGGCCGCGGAGGGAGGAGCGGGTGGCCCGGGAGGTGGCGGCGGGCTGGCGGCACTGCTTGGCGTCACGGGACTCATCGGTTGTGCTGACATCAGGCTTTGCCTCCCGAGCTCGAGGACGGATCGATGGCGTCACGCAGTCCGTCGCCGACGGCGTTCACCGAGAAGACCAGGATCACCAATAGAGCGGAGGGCACCAGGAACAACCACGGGAACGTGAGGGCGAACTGCTGCCCGGTGCCGATCAGGGTGCCCAACGAGGTGTCGGGTGCCTGCACGCCGAAGCCGAAGTAGGACAGGCTGGTCTCGGTCAGGATCGCACCACTCACGTTCAGCGTGGCGTCGATGATCAACAGCGAGGCGATGTTGGGGATCAGGTGCCGGATGATCACCACGGCCGCCGGCAGTCCCATGAACTTGGCCGCGGAGATGTATTCGCGTTCCTTGATCGACATCGCCAGGCTGCGCACCACTCGCGCCGACAGCACCCAACTGAAGGCGGTCAACAGCAGCACCAACAGCAGCCAGGACCACTCGTTCTGGGTGGCGCTGCGGGCCGAGGTGCCCTTGGTCATGATCGCGATCAGCAGGAAGGACGGGATCACCAGCAGCAGGTCGATGATCCACAAGGTGGCCGCCTCGAACCAGCCGCCGAAATAGGCGGCGAAGGAGCCGACCAGGGCGGCGATGGTGGTGGAGAGCAGCGCCACACTGAAACCGATCACCAGCGATTTCCCGAGGCCACGCATGGTCAGCGCCAGCAGGTCACGCCCGTCCTGGGTGGTGCCGAACCAGTGCCGGGCCGACGGCGGCTTGAGGAAGGCGTAGTTGTCGACGTCGTTGAACTTCCACGGGTAGGCAAAGGGGCCGAGCAGGGCGAACAGCACCAGGCAGAGGATCACCGCCAGGCCGATCACGCCGCCCTTGTTGCGCAGAAACCGGCGGACGACGAGCTGGTTGCGGCTGAGCCGCTTCTCGGTCGGTTTGAGCCCCGAGCCGCTGCCCGGGTCGAGGTCGAGGGAGTCGGTGTCGAGGGACTCGACG
>JAKDKP010000114.1 GCA_030453285.1 Propionibacteriales bacterium | reverse complement strand
GTCGCCGACCCCGCCGTTCTTCCCCGCCGCAGTCGCTGACGGGCTGTCGCTCGACCTCACCAACCGGCAGAGTGGGGTCCATGATCACTCCCCGCATCCGACAGATCGTCCTCGACACACCCGACCCGCGCGCATCGGCGGAATTCTATCGGCAGTTGTACGACCTGAGATATCGCCCCGGCGACGAACCACCCACCGACGGCAGCCCCGATGAGCGCGGAGCTGACTGGTTGGTGCTGAGTCCGGCGTCGACGGACGGGATCGGGATGGCCTTCCAGGAGGTCGACGCGTTGCCGCGGTCCACCTGGCCCGACCAGAGCGTGCCGCAGATGCTGCATCTGGACACCTCCGTACCGGACACCGAGTCATTGCTGGCCGTACGGGAACGGGCCCTGGCACTGGGGGCCACCGAACTGTTCGACCGGTCCGACGATCCCGACGAGCCGCTGTACGTGTTTGCCGACCCGGCCGGGCATCCCTTGTGCATCTTCGTTGCCAAGGACTGACCCGGGGGGGGGCCGGCCCTACGGTCAGGATCTGGCCGGAATGCGCTCTACGTTCGCCGCATGACCACACACCCAGAACCGGCCGGACTCCACGAGCTGACGCGTCACGTCCAGGGCGAGGTGCTCACACCGAGCGACGCCGGATACGCCCGATGGCGCACCGGGTTCCAGCTCCTCCACGAGCACCGACCCGACGTGATCGTCGTGGCCGAGATCCCTGCTGACGTCCAGGCCGCCGTACGCTTCGCCGTCGCTCACGGCCTCGACCTCACCGCCCGCGGCACCGGGCACGGCACACCCGACGGGCCGACCACCGGGGTGCTCGTGATCACGGCCGGACTCGACGAGGTGACCATCGACCATGAACGAGCGACCGTGCGGATCGGCGCGGGGGTTCGATGGGCGCGAGTGCTGCGTGAGGCGGCCGTCCACGGCCTCACCGCTCTGCCCGGCACCACACCCGAGGTCAACGCCGTCGCCTACACCCTCGGTGGCGGAGTGAGCGTTCTGGGTCGTACGTTCGGCTACGCCGCCGACTACGTCAACAGCCTGCAGGTGGTGACGGCCGATGGCGAGCTGCGTGAGGTCGACGAAGACACCGATCCCGACCTGTTCTGGGCCCTGTGTGGTGGTGGAGGTGCGTACGCGATCGTCACAGCCATGGAGATCGAACTGGTCCGGCTCGAAGCGGTGTACGGCGGTGGGCTGGTCATCGATGCCGAGCACGTGCCGACCATGCTGCGGGCGTGGCGCGACTGGACGACCACGGTTCCCGACACCGTGACGTCGGCGTTCACGGTGGTGCCCTTCCCCGATGTCGAGGCACTGCCGCCGTTCCTGCGCGGGCGCCACGTGGCGGTCGTCTGGGTCGCCGTGGTCGGGAGCGAGGAGGACGGGATACGCCTCGTCCAACCGCTCCGCGACGCGGCGCCGGCCTTGGCGGACACGGTGCAGCTGCGGACGACCGACGCGCTCGGGGAGATCACGAACGACCCGACCGACCCGGCGGCCTTCACCAGCAGCGCCACGACCTTCGACGTGGTGACCGACGACGCGCTGGAGGTGCTCCTGAGTCAGGCCGGGCCCGGTGCTCCCGAAACGGCGATCGTCGAGCTGCGCCACCTCGGTGGTGCGCTGAGCCGCCCGCAGCGGTCGCCCAATGCGGTCGGTCAGCGCCAGGCGGGCTATTCACTGGGTCTGCTGCAGGTGTTGCGCGGTGGTGCGAGTGCAGCCGACGCCCGGGCCCGTCAGCGCGCCATCCTCGAGGCATTGGCGCCGTGGACCACCGACGGAGCAGTGCTGAACCTGATGGGTGACGCCGCCGCCACCGCCGAGGGCATGCGCCGCGCCTTCGACAGCGCGACCCACCGGCGGCTCGGTCAGGTGAAGGCGGTGTACGACCCAGGCAACCTGTTCAGCCGGGGCACCCCGTTCACCGTCCGAGGCCAGTGAACGGAGCCGGGGGAGAGCGGGCCCTACGGGTTCCGACGGGGGGCCACTAGGCTGGGCGACATCATCGGCGGATCGAGAGGACGACATGCTGGACATCGACTTGATCAAGCAGGTCCCCAAGGTCACCCTCCATGATCATCTGGACGGCGGGGTGCGTCCGGCGACGGTGCTGGAGCTGTCCGGGCCGATCGGCCACGAACTGCCGGCCGACAACGCCGAGGACCTCGGCACGTGGTTCTTCCAGTCGGCTGACTCGGGCTCACTGGTGCGCTATCTGGAGACGTTCGATCACACCATCGCGGTGATGCAGACCGCCGACAACCTGGCCCGGGTGGCGCGCGAGTTCGTTGAGGACATGGTGGCCGACGGTGTGGTGTACGCCGAGACCCGATGGGCGCCCGAACAGCACCTCACCGAGGGGCTGACGCTGCAGGGGGCGATCGACGCCGTGCAGTCCGGACTCGATGACGGCATGGCGGCAGCCAGGTCCGCCGGAAAGTTCATCCAGGTGAACCAGTTGATCACCGGCATGCGGCACACCGCGACCTCCCGGGAGATCGCCGAATTGGCCGTGGCCAACCGTGATCGTGGTGTGGCCGGCTTCGACATCGCCGGCGCCGAGGCCGGCTACCCTCCCACCCGGCACCTCGATGCCTTCGATCATCTGCGCCGCAACAACGCCTACTTCACCATCCACGCCGGCGAGGCATTCGGGCTGCCGTCGATCTGGGAGGCGCTGCAGTTGTGTGGCGCGCACCGGCTGGGCCACGGCGTACGGATCATCGACGACATCGAGTTCGACGCCGACGGCACACCGCGGCTCGGGCTGCTGGCCTCGTACGTACGGAACCAACGAGTGCCGTTGGAGATGGCGCCCTCGTCCAATGTGCAGACCGGAGCCGCCGAGAGCATTGCCGCGCACCCGATCGGCGCATTGACCGACCTACGGTTCCGGGTCACGGTGAACTGCGACAACCGGTTGATGAGCGCCACGACGATGAGTCGCGAGTTCGCCCTGCTCAGCGAGGCCTTCGACCAGTCGCTGGCCGAGGTGAAGTGGTACACCCTCAACGCGGCCAAGAGCGCGTTCTGGCCGTTCGATCAACGGCTGGCCATGATCGAAGACGTGATCAAGCCCGGCTTCGCTGCCCACGGTGCATGATCATGATCGAACCCGGCACCGTGCAGTATCCGTTCTCCACCTCGGACTTCAACGACATGCCGTACCGCCGGATGGGCCGCAGCGGCCTGCAGACGTCGGCGATCGGTCTTGGCACGTGGAAGTTCGGGGACCCCGATTCCGGTGACGGCTCTCGTACCGGCGAACAGGACGCGTTGGCCATCCTTGATCGGGCCCACGCGCTCGGCGTCACCTTCATCGACACCGCCAACCGCTACAACGCCGGCACCGGGAACTCCGAACGCATCATCGGGAGCTGGTTGGCCGTCAACCCCGACAAGCGACGCGACATCGTGCTGGCGACCAAACTGTTCGGCGGCATGGACGGGTTCACGCCCAACCACAGCGGGCTGGGCCGGCTCACCATCGTCGAGTCCCTGGCAGCGTCGCTGACCCGATTGCAGGCCGACTGGGTCGACCTGCTCTGGTTCCACGGATTCGACGCACACACTCCGGTCCAGGAATCGATGGAGACCGTCGAGGACCTGGTCTCGCGTGGCGCGGTGCATCATCTCGGAGTGTCGAATGTGACCGTCGAGCAACTCGAGACCTACCTCTCGGTCGCCGACGGCCTCTCTCGCCGGGCGCGGCCGGTTGCGGTGCAGAACCGGTTCGATCCGATCCGAGGCGAGCTGAACCCCGGCGTGCTCGACCTGTGTGTGGCCGAAGGCATCGCCTTCGTCCCGTACTCACCTCTGGCCGGTGGCCTGCTCACCGACCGCTACCTCGACCCGGCGCGGGTCGGTCGGGGCGATCGCCTGTACGACGAGGGCACCGACATCGATCAAGATCAACTCGCCAAGGTCGCCGAGGTGGGGGCACTCGCCGAGCAGTGGGGCCACACGATCAGCCAAGTGTCGCTGGCCTGGTTGCTGACCCTCGACGGCATGGGGTCGCAGATCCCGACCAGTTCGACCCTCGAGCAGTTGGAGGGCAATGCCGCTGCCGGCAGGATCGAGCTCACCGAGGAACAGAACGCCGCCCTCGCCGCACTCTTCGGTCGTTGAGCCAGCGAGGCCTGTATTGAGCAGCGCCGAGGAACGAGGCGCGTCCGTCGAAATGGACGAGTGCGTCGAAGTGTTCCCAGGACCGTGACGTGTCGACACGGCTCGCTCGTTCCTCACGAACCTGCTCAACGATTGTGGGGTCGTTGAGCGACGGGCGATTGCCATAGGGTGGCGATCATGAGTTCCCGCGTTCTGACGGCGGTGGCCTGGCCGTACGCCAATGGCCCCCGCCACATCGGCCATGTCTCCGGTTTTGGTGTCCCCTCCGACGTCTTCTCCCGCTTCATGCGGATGAGCGGGCACGAGGTGCTGATGGTGTCGGGGACCGACGAGCACGGCACCGCGATCCAGGTGCAGGCCGACGCCGAGGGACTGACCGCGCAGCAGACCGCCGACAAGTACCACCGCCAGATCGCCACCGACCTGCAGGGCCTCGGGCTCTCGTACGACCTCTACACCCGGACCACCACGCGCAACCATCACCACGTCGTGCAGCAGCTGTTCAGTGCGCTGCTCGACAACGGTTATGTGGTGGCAAAGAAGTCGATGGGCGCGATCAGCCCGTCGACCGGTCGTACGTTGCCGGACCGCTACATCGAGGGCACCTGCCCGATCTGCGGTTACGACGGCGCGCGCGGTGATCAGTGCGACAACTGCGGCAACCAGCTCGACCCGGTGGATCTGAAGAACCCGGTGTCCAAGATCAACGGCGAGACCCCCGAGTTCCGCGAGACCGAACACTTCTTCCTCGACCTCCCGGCGCTGTCCGACAGCCTGACCGCCTGGCTTGCCGAACGCTCCGACTGGCGACCGAACGTGCTCAAGTTCAGCCAGAACTTCATCAACGACCTGAAGCCGCGCGCCATCACCCGCGACCTCGACTGGGGTGTCCCGATCCCGTTGGACGACTGGCGCGACCTGCCGATGAAGCGGATCTACGTCTGGTTCGACGCGGTGATCGGCTACTTCTCGGCCTCGGTCGAGTGGGCCCAACGGACCGGTGATCCCGACGCCTGGCGGAAGTGGTGGAACGATCCCGATGCGGTGGCCTACTACTTCATGGGCAAGGACAACATCGTCTTCCACTCCGTCATCTGGCCGAGCATCCTGCTCGGGCACAACGGCCAGGGCGATCGGGGCGGCGAGGTCGGCCCGTACGGTGAACTCAACCTGCCGACCGAGGTGGTCTCCAGTGAGTTCCTGACCATGAGTGGTGCGAAGTTCTCCACCAGCCGCAAGACCGTGATCTACGTCCGCGACTTCCTTGTCGAGTTCGGCCCGGACGCGTTGCGCTACTTCATCGCCGTGGCCGGGCCGGAGAACAACGACACCGACTTCACCTGGGACGAGTTCGTCCGCCGCAACAACTCCGAGCTGGCCAACGAGTGGGGCAACCTGGTCAACCGGTCGATCTCGATGGCGCACAAGAATGTGGGCGCGATCCCGGCTGCCGGTGAACTGACCGAGCTTGATCAACAACTGCTGGCGGCGTCGAAGCGTGGGTTCGAGGTGGTCGGTGGATTCCTGGCCAAGAACAAGTTCAAGAACGCCATCAACGAGGCGATGCGGATCGTCACCCTGGCCAACCGGTACCTGTCGGAAACCGAACCGTGGAAGCTGAAGGACCAGCCCGAACGTCGCGACACCGTGCTGCACTGTGCCCTGCAGGTCGTCCAGGACTGCAACACCCTGCTCACCCCGTTCCTTCCGCACTCGGCGCAGAAGATCTTCGAGGCCCTCGGCGGCGAAGGGGTGTGGGCCGCGCAGCCGCAGTTGGTCGAGGTCGGTCAGGATGATGGTCCCGACTATCCGGTGCTGATGGGCGACTACGCCAGCGAAGAGGCCCGCTGGGAGTCCACCCCGATCAAGGTCGGTCAGCCGTTGGCCAAACCGGTACCGCTGTTCGGAAAGCTCGACGACACCCTCGGCGAGACCGGTCCGGCCTTCGCGCCGATCAGCAAGGACTGAGCGGCCGGGGCCGGTCCGGTTGCCCTGTGGATGACGGACCTGTGGGCCTGCGCAATCCCTAGGCTGATTGCATGAGCAACCACACTTTCGATGAAGAAGCCAACCCAGTTCTCGGGGGCACGTCCGCCAAGCCTTGATCGAGGCAGGTCGCGACGCTGGTCAGGTGCTCACCTTCACCCCTGCTGCGTCAGGCTCAGGGATGGCAGCGCACCTCGGCGCTTCCGTGGAGCGAGCAGTCACGGCCTGCCGACTTGCGGCCGCAATCGTCCACATTCAAGGCGAGGAGATGGCAGAGCGCCTGGCCGTGACCTCCTCCGCCTACTCCCGGCAGGAGCAGGCCAATGTTGCACTCAGTGATCGGTGGTATGAGCTGTGAGTGACTTGACGGACTGCCTTGACATGGATCTGATGCGTCGGGGGGACGACGGGCTTGCACTCTTGGGCCTGCCAACGATGTTCCTGCCCACAATCGAGCAGTGCGACTTCGACGTTGATTCCCTCATCGGTGCCCTCGACGTTGTTTCACGCGCGGCATCCCGTATCGGTGAATCTGGTCCGCCGGCCGACGGGCCACTCACCGACGGCGACGCCTGGTCAGGGCCAGCGCACAGGGTCGCCGTCGACTACTTCGGTTGCGTATCGGCTTGGTGGCAGGAGGTCCTGGATTTCCTGCTGGGAATCGTCGACTGGCTCGTTCAGGTCATTGACTGGCTGCTCGACCTCTTGGGACTTGTCTGCCAAATTCTGACTTGGCTCGCAACATGGGTGACCGCCATAGCTTTTGTAGCCATCCTTGGCGCGGCGTTCATTCCGCCGTTGGCTGTGATCGGTGACGTCGCGGCCAAGGTGTTCGCAGTTTCTGGGGTCGTTGCCGTCGCCTCGCTCGTTCTGGGCCTTCTTATCCAAGTGTTGGATTGGCTCATAGACCGACTTCAAGACCTGATCAGAGC
>JAKDKP010000756.1 GCA_030453285.1 Propionibacteriales bacterium | reverse complement strand
GGTCTGTCCGTACGGTGAACGAGGCCCCAACGTTTGTGTGTCGGCCCTGCTCGGCGTCCATCCGCGGAGCGAGGGGCACCGTGGTGCTGACCTGCTTCGCGCCGTCCTGGTCGCTGTGCCACACTGGCGAGTCCATGGAGGAGGGTTGCCGATGCAACGCAGAACCATGCTGGGCGCGTCTGCGTCGGCGGTCGTGGGTGGCACCGTGCTGTCCTCGGGTCTCGGCCCGGGTGCGGGCGTCAGTCCCGCATACGCCGAACCAGGCAACGACCATGATCGGATCAAGGCCAACGTCATTGCCCAGTTCGCCGGGACGCCGGCCACCAATGCCGACCCGGCCACCGCAGGCAAGCGCGACAAGATCATCGCCACCGCCCGCACCCGGATCAAGGAGTTGGACGCCTCCGGGACCGACGAGGTCTTTGCAGGGGTGCCGCTGGGTTCGAGTGACAAGAATCTGACCACGACCTTCACCGGCCTGACCGAGATCGCGTTGGCCACCCGGATGCCGGGCGCACCGGCCGACCTGCTCGACAATGCCGACGTCCAACTCCGGGTGCTGGACGCGTTCGCGCTGGTGCACCAGAAGTACTACGGCGATCAGGGGGCCGGCTACTTCGGCAACTGGTTCAACTGGGAGATCGGCCAGCCCACCCAGATCACCCGAGCCTTCGTCCTGCTCGAGGACCCCCTCAACCAGTACCGACCCGGGCTGCTGGCCACCTTTGTCGCCACCATGGACGCCTATCTGCGGGCGGGCAAGGACGGCGACGTCGATCTGGAGTCTCGGTTCCACACCGGCGCAAATCTGGCCGACATCACCACCAACCGCATCATCCAAGGTGCCCTGCTCGGCGACGATCAGCGGGTGGCCAAGGCCGTCAGTGATCAACTGACCGTCTATGCCACCGTCGACCCCGACAACTTGGTCAACGACGTCTCCGATGGCTACTACGCCGACGGCTCGTTCATCCAGCACGACTCGGTCGCCTACACCGGCTCGTACGGCAAGATCCTGCTGCAGCGCAGTCTGCAGACGATCAAGATCCTTGATCAGACCGGCTGGTCCCAGGCCGACAAGCTCGTTCCGGTCGTGCACGGCTGGGTCGCGCGTGGGTTCGCCCCGGTGATCTTCGAGGGCTGGATGATGGAGATCGTCAAGGGACGCGGCGTCTCGCGCACCACCACCGGCTACGTCGACGCGCTGGCGGTCGTTGAGGCGGCTGTTGATCTTGCCTCGTACGAGAGTGGCGACCAGGCGGGTGCGATGGGCGGATATGCGAAGTACCTGACCGAGATCTCGCGGGCCAAGGTCGATCCCGGTGCCTTCGTGTCCCCGGGCAGCATCGTCGCCTACGCCGCCTTGTTGGCCGACGATTCGGTGTCGGCGGCCAACCTGACTCCGGCGGTGTCGACGTATGCGTACAACGCGATGGCCCGCAACGTCCACCACCGTCCGGGATGGACCTTTGCGCTGGCCCGCAGTTCGAGCCGGATCAGCAAGTACGAATACATGGGCGGGGAGAACCTGCGGCCCTGGTTCTCCGGCGACGGAGCGCAC
>JAKDKP010000113.1 GCA_030453285.1 Propionibacteriales bacterium | reverse complement strand
ACCGGTGGGGCGAGAAGCGTCTGTGGGTCCGGTTGCTCGGCTCGACCGTGGTGGGCGAGTTCGCCGACACGCTGATCTTCTGCTCCATTGCCGCCGGCGCGATCGGCATCAGCACCTCGACCGACTTCATCAACTATGTGATCGTCGGCTTTCTGTGGAAGACGCTGGTCGAGGTGCTGGTGATGCCGGTGACCTATCGAGTGATCAAGATCGTCAAGCGAGCCGAGGCCGCCGCCGAACCGGAGCCAGCCACCCCGGGCGCCTGAGGTCGCGGTTGGGCAACGCCTGGACGGTCAGTCGATGACCTCCACCAGGCGCCGAATCTCGTCGATGATCAGTTCGGCATCGGTCATTGGCACGTAGTGCGCAGATTTCGTGGCCAGCACGTGACGCCCGTACGGGGAGGCAGCGGCCCGGTGCGCGTGGGACGCGTTCGCGGCCGCACGGACGGAACGGGGCATCCCGTCACCGGGCCGGGTGCCGGACACCACGGTGACAGGAATCTCGCCGATATCGGGCGGATTCGATCGGAAGGCGGCCAGCTCGTCGAGAAAGGTGCGGGCCTGCTCGGCGTGGGTGCGCATCGGGCCCACACCGAACCCCTCCCGGGTCAGGTCGGCGCGCGCTTCGGGGGGAAGCAGGGCAGTGTTGGCGCGGTGCAGTCGTTCCAGCACACCGAGCCTGGCCAGCGACAGGTTGATCGTCACTGCCACCTTTTCGGCGGTCCGGAACCCACGACCGAAGAGCACGTCCGCGGCCTCGTCGGTGGTATCGGCCAGCACCAGCCCGGCGATCGTGGCGTCGGTGCGGGCCGCGGCGAGGCGGGCGATCGGCCCGCCGGCACTGTGTCCCACCAGGACGTACGGTCCGGCACCGAAGTGGCGCAGCACATCGACAAGATCATCGGCCATCCGGTCCAGCGTGCGCCCGATCGGATCAGGAGCGCTGCGGCCCAGGCCTGAACGGTCGTACGCGATGGCGGTGGCGAACTCGGCAACCGCGGGCTGCACCAGTGCCCAGGAGGATCGGGTGGCGGCGGCCCCGGCCTCGAAGACGACGATCGGGCCCGGTGGGCCAGGTGGGCCAGTCTGCACCGAGGCGAACAGGGTTCGGCCGTCCCGCGTGGGCACCCGGGCGGGAATGCCGGGACGGTGTGCGGTGGTGCCCATGTGAATCCTTTGTCTGGTAGGCGATCCGAGAAGATGTGGCGACAGCTGATCAGCATCGACCGTACCTGCCGATTGTGCCGAGCCGGTTCAGGCAGCATGCTGGGCGCATGTCTGCAGCCAGCCCCGACGACATCGTCATCTGCGAACCCGTCCGGAGCGCGGTGGGCGCTTTCGGCGGAGCCTTCGCCGACATCGGCGTCGAGGATCTCGCCGCGACCGTGCTCACCGAACTGGTCCGCCGCGCCCTGCTGACCGAATCCGACGTCGACGACGTCGTGCTGGGGCATTGCTACCCCAACGGCGAGACGCCGGCCCTGGGTCGCTTGGCCGCCCTCGATGCCGGGCTCGGTGTGGAGGTTCCGGGTTGTCAGGTGGACCGGCGATGCGGGTCGGGTCTCCAGGCAGTGCTGCAGGCCGCCATGCAGGTGTCGACCGGAGCCGCACGCCTGGTCGTGGCCGGTGGGGCGGAGTCGATGTCGCGGGTCGAGCACTATGCGCTGCTCCGTCGGGGAGCCACCGGCGATGTCGCCCTGACCGATCGGCTGGCCCGGGCGCGGGTCACCGCTGGGGGACGGGACCACCCGTTGCCCGGTGGCATGATCGAGACCGCGGAGAATCTTCGTCGGGAGTACGACATCTCCCGGGCTGCCCAGGACGAACTGGCGCTCGCGTCGCACCAGCGGTGGGCGGCTGCCCACGCGGCCGGACGGTTCGCCGATGAGATTGTCCCGGTCACCGTGCCCGGACGCCGCGGTCGCCCCGCCGTGTGCGTCGACATCGACGAACACCCACGCCCCGACACCAACCTTGAGGCGTTGAACCGGCTGCGACCGATCATGATCAACACCGATGACCACGCAACCGTGACCGCCGGCAACTCCAGTGGCCAGAATGACGGGGCGGCGATGTGTGTGGTGACCACCCGGGCCGAGGCGGATCGGCGTGGCCTGGACGCGTTCGTACGGCTTCGCGGTTGGGCGGTCGCCGGAGTCGGACCCGAGGTGATGGGGATCGGACCGGTTCCCGCCACCGCGGTTGCGCTGGAACGATCCGGGCTCACCTTCGATCAACTGGATCTGGTGGAGCTGAACGAGGCCTTCGCCGTCCAGGTGCTCGCCTGCCTTGCAGAGTGGGACATCGGTGCCGGCGACGAACGCCTCAACGTGAACGGGTCAGGCCTCTCGATGGGGCATCCGGTGGGCGCCACCGGGGCCCGCATCCTGGCAACCCTGGCTCGTGAGATGCGACGTCGCAACGCCTCGTACGGGCTGGAGACGATGTGTATCGGTGGCGGTCAGGGACAGGCGGCGGTCTTCGAGACGGTCCGCTGAGCCCAGCGCCGGGCATGCTCAGACCGTCGGCTGTTGCTGGTCTGCACTCGTACGACCAGGTGGTTCCAGCAGCAATGCCTGTCGTTTGCGGTGCACGCTCAGATGGCGCAGCCCGCCAGGACCGGCGGTGATGCCGCGCCGGGACCGTCTCGGCAGCCAGACCAGCGCTCCGGGTTGCAGGTCGACCTGTCCGGTCTCGGTGGTGAGCACGCCATCGCCGGCGAGCACGTGCAGCAGGACATCCACCTCGGGTCCGTCGTGCTCGGTGATCTGCTCGCCCGGGCGCAGGGCGATCACATTGGCGTCGAGGTCGCGGGTCGGTACCGGCAACTTCCACACCGCCCCGGTGTCCTCGGCATCACCGACCTCGGCGCCGAGCTTGCCGGTGTCGGTCAGCAGGCGGGGGAGCGGTGTACGCGCCAGCTTGGTGATCATGGTCCGCCACACCCGCGGCTCGATCTCATGGCTGGACCAGTCGTGACCACCGGGGTGGTCCGCCTCGAACTCCTGCCGCAACGGGCGCGGTTCGTGATCACTGGTGAGGTCCAGCGCTCCACCGACGGGAAGCTCGTCGAAGCTGGCAAAGATGATGGAGTGGCGTTCTGGGCGGGACATCGTTCGGACGTCGAGGGCACGAACCTCGGGGGCGGACTGGGGCATGACAGCTCCTTCTCACCGGGATGGCTGATCGAGACTAATTTTTCACAGGTCGGACTTGTGTAAACTCTAGGCCATGGGGATTCCAGTACGAGACCGGCGCCACGAGGTGCTGCGCATGCTGCGTGCAACGCCGCAGCCGATGACCATCGCCGAGGTGGCTGCCGCGATGGGCGTGCATGCCAATACCGTCCGATTTCACCTGGACACGCTCTGTGCACATGGCCAGGTGGAGTCGGTCCCACCACCGCCGGGCCCGCGATCCTCGGGGCGACCCGCTCGCATGTTTGGTGCCGTTCGGGCGATGGACCGTACCGGACCGCGGCACTACCAATTGTTGGCCGACGTCCTGACTCGTCACCTGGCGTCGAGCCCGCACGCGGCCGAGCGAGCCACTGAAGCCGGGCGTGATTGGGGACGCGGACTGGCCGCCCGAGGACTCGGAGACACAGCGGCGGCAGACGTGGACGTCGGTGGAGAGCTCGCCGGAGATGAGCTTGGCGGGGATGAGCTCGGCGGGAGTCGGGCTGACGGCGCGAAGGCAATCGGGCCACACCGCCCACCCGTCGGCAGAGCACCGGTTGAGCACCTGCTGGAATTGTTGGACGACCTCGGCTTCGCTCCCGAGCGCCACGGCGCCGCTGTCGATCTGCGGCACTGCCCGTTCCTCGAGCTCGCCGAGGTGCGGTCCCAGGTGGTGTGCCCCCTGCACCTGGGTCTGATGCAGGGCGCGCTGGAGGGGACGCCGGTCGGCGTCGATCGTCTCGATCCCTTCGTCGAGCCCGACCGCTGCGTGGCCCACCTCACCGGAGTCGCCGGATGAACGGGCTCGGCATCGCCATCGCCTTCGTGTGGGCGGGCATGGTGTTGGCCATCTCCTTCTTGGAGGCTCCGCTGAAGTTTCGGGCACCGGGCGTCACCCTGCCCATCGGCCTCGGCATCGGCCGACTGGTGTTTCGCGCCCTCAACCTCATCGAGCTCGGGTTCGCGGTGGTGCTGCTGGCCTCCCAACTCGTGGCCCGGCCCGGATGGTCGGTCATGATGATCATCGCCGCACCCGTGCTCATGCTGGCCGGCCAGTTGATCTTGATCCGCCCCGGACTCAACCGCCGTACCGACCGAGTGCTGACCGGCGTGGACGTGCCCCGCTCCCGTCTGCACCATGCGTACGTGATCACCGAGTTGATCAAGGTCGTCGCCCTCCTCGGTGCTGGCATCCTGTTGCTGCAGGACTGAGCAGCAGTTTGCCGGTGTCCGTCGAGCCACCCTCACCATCCCCACGAAGGAGACCCCATGGAGTCCCATTCCCTGACCGACCTGGCTGCCGAGCATCTGGGCATGGCTCGGCAGGCCAAGAACGGCCGTTCGGCCGACACGCTGTACGGCGGAAGCGGGCACTCCCTGCGTCAGGTGCTGATGGCACTGTGTGCGGGCCAGGAACTCGCCGAGCACGACAGTCCGGGCGAGGCGACACTCCTGGTGGTGACCGGACAGGTCCGCCTCACCGTTCACGCCGAGACGTCCACCCCGAACAACTGGGAGGGCACGGCCGGAGACCTGGTGGCCATTCCGCCTGCCAGGCATGGTCTGGTCGCGCTCACCGACGCCGTCGTGCTGCTGAGCGTGGTGAAGGCCTGAATCAGCCCTGGCCGCCGGCGATGTTGAACATCCAACTGATCCCGAACTGGTCGGTGCACATGCCGAAGGTGTCGCCCCACGGGGCCCGCTCCAACGGCATCGTCACCTGCCCGCCGGACGACAACTTCTCCCAATAGCCGCGGATCTCGGCCTCGTCATCACCGCTGAGTGAGATCGAGTGCGGGCTGCCGGCGGTGTAGGGCATGCCGTCCGGTGCATCGGCGACCATCAGCGTCATGCCGTCGGAGGTGACGAGCATGCCGTGCATCACCTTGTCCTTCTCGTCATCACCCATCGGGGCTTCTTGGAATTCCCCGTACCGCGACACCGTCAACTCACCACCGAACACCGACTGGTAGTGCTCAAGAGCCTGCAACGCCTGGCCCTGCAGGCTGAGGTACGGATTGAGTTTTGTCGCCATGATCACTCCCGGAATCGACGGGCCGGCACAGCGCCGACCTCACCGATGCATTGTCCGTCCTCGGACCGACAATTCGGAAGGACTCAGAGGCCAAGGACCTCCACGGTCCGCGCCCACAACTGCTCACCCAGTGCCTCGTCGGCAGCCTGTCGGGAGATCGACGCGTTCGACTTCATCCGGTCGAAGTACTGGCCGTTGACCGTACGAGGGTCGCTCAGTGACGCCAGATGCACCAGTGGCTCCGCGCCTTCGGCATTGCTGATCGTCACCAACCGGCCGAGCCTGCTGCCGTACAACCACCTCATCGGCCCCGGGGAGGCGTCGGCAAAGGCCGAGCGCACCACGCCGGGATGGCAGGCCACCGCCGTCACACCCGTGCTGTCGGTCCGGCGAGCCAGGGCTCGGGCCCACATCAGGTCGAGCAACTTGGAGGTGCCGTAGACCGGCATCCCTCGATAGGGCCGCTGCACCGTGAACACCGTGTCGAGCTGGAGTCGTCCCATCCGATGCGCCGCACTGGAAGTGATCACGGCTCGGGCCTTGCTGTTCGACAACCGATCGGCGAGCAGATGTTGCAGCAGGAACGGCGCCAGGTAGTTCGCCTGAGCGGTGAGCTCGAACCCGTCCGCGGTGGTCTTCGGTTCATGTACAACCGCCCCGGCGTTGTGCACCAGGACGTCGATCGTGGGGGCCCGATCGAGCAATGCTGCCGCCAGGGCACGGACATCCTCGAGCTTCCCGAAGTCGGCGAAAAGGGGCTCGGTGCCGAGGACCTTGGCGACCTCGGTCGTACGCTCGTGATTGCGGCCGACTGGGATCACCGTGGCGCCCCGAGCGGCGAGCGTCCGCGCCGCTGAGGCGCCGATACCCGAGCTGGCGCCGGTGATCACGATGGTGCGTCCGGTCAGGTCGGTGGGAGTCATTCTGCCAGTCTGACACGCCCGCCCGTTCCGACGGCAAGCGGCGTGAAGGACCGCCGACCAATGGATAGATTCGCCTCATGCGTCGCACCCTGATGATCATCAGCACCACCGCTCTCGTGCTGATCTTCGTCGTGCACCTGATCGCGCAGGCGGCGGGGTGGACGACCGTCCTTGAGCTGAGCCTGGTGGCGTTGATGCCGCTGTTGATCATCAGCGTGCTGTCACATGCCCGACGAGTTGATCGTCAGCTCACGCTGGTGGTCGTGGCGCTGGTCTTCTCGTGGCTGGGTGACTCCATGGGGACCGCACTCGTGCGCGAGGTGCTGGTCGCCGTCGGTCTGCCCTGGCTGGATGCGCTGGTGGTCGGCGCGTTCCTGGTGAAGCTGGGGTTCTTCCTTCTGGCGCAGATCTGCTACATCCTCGCTTTCGTGCCGATGTGGCGACGCAGCGTTCTGCACACACGGAGATGGTTGCTCTTGCCGTACGCGGCTTCGGTGGTGGTGATCAGCGGACTCCTGCTGCCGTACGCGGCCGCGCTCGCCGGAGCGATTGTGGCGTACGCGGTGGTGATCGCCGTGATGGCCGTGCTGGCCACCGGGGGTGGGCGAGCCGCCGCGATCGGCGGCGTCCTGTTCATGCTGTCCGACACGCTGGTCGCCGCCCAGCAATTCGTCCCCGGTGTCAACGCACGTATCACCGGCGTGTTGATCATGGCCACCTATGTGATGGCCCAGGCGCTGTTGGCGTTCACCGTGACACGTCGTGGCGGTCAACACGCGGGTGGCGACGGAGCGGGCAGTGAGCGGTGCGGGCAGTGAGCGGTTGGGCTGAAAGTTAGCCAGTCGTCGGCTCCAGTCCGGCGCCTGGGGGATAGACGTATTCCGGATCGGAGCCGACGACCGGCTCGGGGGGGAATGATCAGTGTGGAGGAGGTGCACTGAT
>JAKDKP010000112.1 GCA_030453285.1 Propionibacteriales bacterium | reverse complement strand
GGCGAGTGCGGCACCGAACCCACCACGGTGATCAACTTCACCGACGGCGAGGTCGAGATCGACCGCGTCGGGGCAGGCGATCCGACGCCTTTCGAGTGAGGGCGCGCCCTTCGAGTGATCAGGTGGTCGTCCGACCAACGCTCACCGACGCGACAGGACGACGGTGCCCAGTGCCAGATCGTGCAACCCTCGACGGTCGGCTCCGATGACCAACGCGGGAATGACCAGACAGACCAGGGCCGATCTGGCCATGGATCGCAGCACGCCCATCCGCTCCCCGTTGACCCGGGCGACGGTCAATCGGCAGAGCAGTTGGCCGGCGCTGGCGCCAGTGATCGCCACCAGCGCAGAGGTCTCGATGAAGAACACCCCAAGGGTGACGAACTGACGCCAATCGTTGGCCCGCACCATGCCCAGCCCAAAGAGCAGCACTCCGAGGGCCATCGAGATCGCCCAGTCCAGCACCAGCGCGGCGCCGCGCGCCATCCAGCCGGCCAGGGAGCCCGGCCCGCTCGCCGGCAGGCCGAGCCTGGCGCCGGGATGATCATCCGACACGGCCGCCTGCTGCTCCTTCTGCATCGGGCCAATCTACGTGGTCGCCGAGGCCGTGCATCCGCCAACCGGGACCGTCTTCCGCCACGGGCCCGGGACTGGCAGGGTGTAACGCGGGTGAAACATCAACGCAATCGGCGTGCAACCGGCTGCGACTAGCCTCACCCACGTCGCGGTGGGCAGCGAGGCCCGCAGCGCGCAGCACAACTCGACAACCCCTTTGCGGAGGATCCATGTTCTCAAGTCCCGACGAACTCCTGGCCTACATCAAGGACGAGGACATCGAAGTCGTCGACGTACGATTCTGTGATCTGCCCGGGGTGATGCAGCACTTCACCGTCCCCGCCGGATCCTTCGGCGAGGTAGTGTTCAGCGAAGGCCTGTCCTTCGACGGTTCGTCGGTCCGCGGGTTCCAGGCCATCCACGAGTCGGACATGGCCCTGCTGCCCGACCACACCACGGCCTACCTCGATCCGTTCCGCAAGGCCAAGACGTTGTGTGTGAACTTCTTCGTGCACGATCCGCTGACCCTGGAGCCGTACAGCCGCGATCCCCGTAACATTGCGCGCAAGGCCGAGGCGTACCTGTCCACCACCGGCATCGGCGACACCGCCTTCTTCGCCGCCGAGGCCGAGTTCTACGTCTTCGACGACGTCCGCTTCGAGACCAAGGCCAACACCGGCTACTACGCGATCGATTCGGTCGCCGGCGCCTGGAACACCGGCCGGGACGAGGAGGGTGGCAACCGCGGCTACAAAGTCAAGTACAAGGGCGGCTACTTTCCCGTCGCTCCGACCGACCACTTCGGCGACCTGCGCGACGACATCGTCCGCCATCTCGAGAACAGTGGTCTGGTCGTTGAGCGGGCCCATCATGAAGTCGGCACCGCCGGTCAGGCCGAGATCAACTGGCGCTTCGACACCCTGCTGACCAGCGCCGACGACGTGATGAAATTCAAGTACATCGTCAAGAACACCGCCTGGGCCGAGGGCAAGACCGCCACCTTCATGCCCAAGCCGATCTTCGGTGACAACGGCTCGGGCATGCACGTCCACTCCTCGATCTGGAACGAGGGCACCCCGCTGTTCGCCGACGAGTCCGGGTACGCCGGCCTGTCGGACATGGCCCGGCACTACATCGGCGGCATCCTCAAGCACGCCCCGTCGCTGCTGGCCTTCACCAACCCGAGCGTGAACTCGTACCACCGTCTCGTGCCGGGCTTCGAGGCGCCGGTGAACCTGGTCTACTCGCAGCGGAACCGATCTGCGTGCATGCGCATCCCGATCACCGGCGCCAACCCGAAGGCCAAGCGCGTCGAGTTCCGCTGCCCCGACCCGTCGTCCAACCCGTATCTTGCCTTCGCCGCGATGCTGCTGGCCGGCGTGGACGGCATCCAGAACAAGATCGAGCCGCCGGATCCGATCGACAAGGACCTGTACGAGTTGCCTCCCGAGGACATGGAGGACATCGACCAGGTGCCCGCCTCCCTCGACCAGGTGCTCAACTCGCTCGAAGCTGATCATGAGTTCCTGCTCGCCGGCGACGTGTTCACCCCTGACCTGATTGCCACCTGGATCGAACTCAAGCGCGCCGAGATCGACGCCATCCGGCTCCGTCCGCACCCGCACGAGTTCGAGCTCTACTACGACATCTGATCGCACCGCGCGCCCATCCCTGTGATCGCACCGCGCAGACACATTGATCGCACCGCGCAGACACATTGATCGCACCGCGATACGCCATCGGCCTCCGCACCCGCCAGGGCGTGGAGGCCGATGCGATGTGAGGTGTCGATGCGCCCCTCGGGTCCCTTCCCGGTCGTTGCGCAAGCGCGGGACGAGCGGGTCTAAGCATCCGCTGCGAGACCTGCTTCGTACGTTGTGGGTTCAGCCGAGTTTCTCGGCCAGTTGCTCGCGCATGAACTTGCGGGCCTCGTGGATCCGCGCCTTCACCGTGCCCAGGGGGGCGTCGACCATCTGTGCGATCTCTTCGTACGGCAGCGCGGCCAGGTCGCGCAGGACGAAGGCCTCAACGACGGCCGGTCGGCTCGCCTCGAGCTTTTCCAGTCCTTCCAGCAGATCGAGCCGCGACCCGGCGATCACGCTGGTCGTCCGCGAATCCAGGCCCTCGGGCAGGAACTCACGCGGCTGCTCGGTCGACTGGCGCTTGAGCTTGCGGTAGGTCGATCGTGCACTGTTCGACGACACCACCGAGACCCACCCCAGGAAGTTCCCGGGCCCCTTGTATGACGACAGCTTCGTCGCGATCAGGACCATGGCCTCCTGGGCGGCGTCCTCGGCATCCCCGTGGAAGGTGAGAATGCGGGCACACCGTCGCTGCACCAACGGCTGCACGGCAGCAAGCACCTGTTCCATCGCGTCCGCCTCACCGTCCTGGGCTCGGGCGACAAGCGCCTCCAGCTCGGCAGCACGTTCATCTTCGAGCGTGGTAGGTGTGTCCATGTGGCCATCCTGCCCCAGTCGGGTCCGCCGATCCAACCAATCCGGAGGTCTCGCCATCAGGAGGGACAGGTGCCCCTCACCACACGCGATGCGGCACCGGAGGAGACCATCATGATGACCAAGAAGGTTCTGACGACGTGGGCCGTGGCCGCCGTCGCCGGTGTGATGGTGGTGACCAGTGCGTTGGGGCTGGGTCTCATCGGCGGAGATCGGTCCGGAGCCCAGACACCGCCGCCGATCGCGGCGACAAGCCGGTCAGCGGCACCGACACCGACGCCCGACAAGACGACCACATCGGCAACGGCGATGTCGCTGGAGAAACTGTTCCTCACCGAGGATGACGTCGCCTCCCCCGACAATCCGGTCAAGCGCGCACTGTACGTCGAGAAGGACAAGGCCGACCAAGGCGTGAAAGCCGACGATTCGTACAACCTCTGCTTGGACGGCTACGGGTTGAGTACCTGGCTCGATCGGTACCGCAGCAGGCAGGGCCAGCAGAGTGCCCCGGAGCCCGAGTTGCGCTTCGCCGTCTACACCGGCGGCAAGGACGTGACCGCGGCGCAGACGATCCTGCGCGGGAAACCGGGCGAGACCGATCTGGCTCGTGAGCTGTACGAGAACGCCTTCCGCATTAACACCGCGTGCTCGACCGAGTCCAGCGGCTACCGCACCAACAAGCCTCGTGACCTTTCCGCAGGTGCCTGGACCGGCACCTGGTTCAAGGTGTACGAGGGCGACACCCAGACCGCCTCGATGCGGGTGGCGACAGTGCGCGCCGGTGCGAATGTCTCGACCTTGTACTTCGCCGGCGACGCGAAGGACACCACCACCGACGCTCTGCTCATCCAGGCCGGGAACCGACTGGTGGAGTGAACCCCGCGTGCTGGGTCGAGCCCGTCTTTGAGGATAGGGTGACGCCGTACGCGCTCGCTCACCTCACCCGGAGTTCCACTTGCCATCCTCGACGGTCCCGGAGATCGGTCGGTACCGACTCGACCACACCTTGGGTACAGGGGCTTTCGCGACCGTATGGCTCGGCCACGACCCGGAGTTCGACCTGCCGGTGGCGGTCAAGGTGCTCGCCGACAATTGGGCCCACGACGCCGACGTACGGGAGCGTTTCCTGGCCGAGGCTCGGCACCTGCGCACCATCCGCGATCCGCGCATCGTCTCGGTGCACGACATCGGCACCACCGATGGTGGCCAGCCGTACTTCGTGATGGACCTCATCACCGGTGGCACCCTGGCCGACTTCCGCAGCCATCCCGTCCATGGCCGCTATGCATTGACGATCGGCGCCGAATGCTGCCTGGCGGTGCAGGCCCTGCACGATCACGGCGTGCTGCATCGCGACATCAAGCCAGGCAACGTCCTGGTCGACTGGCGCAAGGAGCCGCCCAAGGTGTTCCTGACCGACCTCGGCACGGCCAAGCTGCTGGCCGAGGCCACCGGCTACACCGTCACCACCGGCACCCCGGCGTACATGGCTCCCGAACAGGCCCACGGGCTGGACGGCCTTGATGAGCGCGCCGATGTCTATTCCCTGGCCGCGATGACGTACGAACTCGTCTCGGGACACCAGCCATTCCAGGTGCGAAGCCCGGGCGCTCTGCTCGATCGGCGCCTCGACGCCCAACCGTCTCCCATCGCCGTCGAGAACGACCTCCCCGTCGCGCTGGACGGACTGCTGTTCCGGGCACTGGCCACCGATCGCGAACAGCGTCCACGGACCGCCAAGGATTTGGCGGACGCGTTCACCGCCCTGGCCGCCGGCACCGGGAGCGACCGCTCGGACGGTCCGGACATCACGACTGCGACGATGGGCACCGCGATGGGCGATCAACGGACGCCGGCGTTTGCACCGGCCGCCCCGGTCAGCAACAAGCCGCGGGTGAGCAAGCAGTTGAGCAAGGCGTGGCCCACCGGTCCGGTGTGGCTGGTCGCCATCCTGCTCTTTGCCACCACCGCCGCCATCACCTGGTTGCTGATCACCTAGTCATGGGGAGCCTGACGCCAGCCATTCGCGCCTCGGGGGATGCGCAAAGACCAGCGCCAGGTGCGTCAACTGTATGTGATTGCTCACACGACGCGTCAATCCGACGCACCGGGTCTGAGATCGGCTCGGGCCACCTCGCTGGACAGACTCCCGTCGACGACCTCTAGGATCGCAAGGAGTCAAACCGGAAGGTCTGAGCATGTACATCGGAGTGGATGTCGGTACGTCCAGCACCAAGGGGGTGTTGGTCACCCCGACCGGAGCCGTGATCGCCCTGGCCACCCGCGAACACGAGGTGAGCAGGCCCGCCACCGGTCAGGTGGAGTCCGATCCGGCCGACTGGTGGACCGAATTCTGCGACATTGCCAAGGAACTGGTGGCCAAGGCCGAGGAACCGATCACCGCGGTCGGGGTCAGCGGGATGGGCCCCTGCGTGCTGATCACCGACGAGCACGACACCCCGCTCCGGCCCGCCATCCTGTACGGGGTGGACATGCGGGCCGTCGAGCAGATCGCATCGCTCAACGCCGAACTCGGAGCCGACGAAGTTCTTGATCGTTGCGGCTCCGCCCTGTCGACCCAGGCCGTCGGCCCCAAGTTGCGCTGGATCGCCGAGCACGAACCGGACGTCTGGGCCAAGGCACGCCGGCTGTACATGCCGAGCAGTTGGCTGGCCCACCACCTCACCGGTGCGTATGTGCTCGACCATCACTCCGCCTCCCAGGCCGTGCCCCTGCACGACACCCACAGCCGTGACTGGTACGCCCCCTGGTGCGAATTGATCGCGCCCGACCTCGAACTGCCCGAGTTGCGCTGGCCCGGCGATGTCGCCGGTGAAGTGACCGCCGAAGCGGCGGCCAAGACCGGGCTGCCGGCCGGCGTGCCAGTGATCACCGGCACCGTCGACGCCTGGTCCGAAGCCATCAGTGCCGGTGCGCACGAGGTTGGCGACCTGATGCTGATGTACGGCACCACCTTGTTCATGATCAACACCGTCGAAGACCTGATCATCCACCCCAACCTGTGGGGCACCGTCGGCGCCCTGCCCGACACCCGCAACCTGGCGGCCGGCATGGCGACCTCCGGCGCGATCACCTCCTGGTTGCGCACCTTGTACGGCAAGCCCGACTACACCGACCTGGTCACCGAGGCCGGCGAGTCACCACCGGGGGCCGACGGCCTGTTGATGCTCCCCTACTTCGCCGGCGAACGCACCCCGATCGCCGATGCCGATGCCCGCGGCACGATCGTTGGGCTGACCATCTCGCACACCCGCGGGGACCTGTACCGCGCCGCCTTGGAGGCCACCGCCTTCGGCATCCGACACAATGTGGAGACCTTCACCGAGGCAGGCGCCACCATCGAGCGGGTGGTGGCCGTCGGTGGTGGTACCCAGGGTGACCTGTGGACCCAGATCGTCTCCGACGTCACCGGACTCGACCAGGTCGTGCCCACCGAAACGGTTGGCGCCAGCCTCGGCGCGGCTTTCCTGGCAGCCCGTACGGTGTCCGACGTGCGCATCGAGGACTGGAACCCACCGGACCGTACGGTCACCCCCAACGCCGAGCATCGCGACACCTACGACCAGCGGTACGCCCTGTATCGCGATCTCTACACCGCCACCGCCGACATCAACCACGCGCTGGCGCGTACGCAGACCCGCACAACCGAGTGAGGAGCTCCCGCATGACCTACACCCTCCCCGAGATCCGTGAGGTGCCGACAGCACCGGAACGTACGGTGATCACCGTTGCCAACGGCGACCAACGCCAACCGGCGAACGAGACCTGCTGGCCAACCCAGCAGCAACTCGAGGCCGACGTGACCGCCGCCGTCGAGGCGAACGGCTGGTCGGTGCAACGTGGCCATGAGGTCGACGCCGACCTGGGCCACGGCTTCATCTCCAGCCAACGCCAGGGTCTCGAGGTCTTCCGGACCATCCCCCGCCAAGCGCCGCTGATCGTCGTGGACGCGGTGTGGCAGTACAGCCAGCAGGTGATGGCCGGGCTCCGCAGCCACGAGGGCCCGATCCTGCTCGTCGCCAACTGGGCCGGCGACTTCCCCGGCCTGGT
>JAKDKP010000111.1 GCA_030453285.1 Propionibacteriales bacterium | reverse complement strand
TGCCCTGGTCGGACAGATGGACAAGGCCGGCCTCGACGCCGACGGCACCCTGCAGCGGCTCTCCCGCGCCATGGCCGAATTCGCCGACGAGGGACGCGACGCCCCCGAAGCGCTGCAGGAGACCATCACCAGCATCGACGACTTCATAGCCTCCGGCGACGAAGCAGGCGCGATGAACCTCGCCGCCGACCTGTTCGGCACCCGCGGCGCGGCCCAGTTCGTCGACGCCGTCAAGACCGGCACCCTCTCCGTCGACGACTTCATGGCAGCCACCGGGGCCACCGAGGACACCATCCTCGGGGTCTCCGAAGAGACCCGCACCATGGGCGAGAATTTCCAGCTGCTCAAGCAGAAGGGGGAGACTGCCCTACAGCCGATTGCGACGAAGCTCGTTGATGCGCTGATCCCCGCCCTTGAGGGCGGTGCACAGAAGCTCGAAGATCTCATCGGTTGGGTCGAGGAGAATCAGTCGCTGGTGAAGGGGCTGGCCCTCGGCGTCGGAGCTGCTGCCGCAGCGTTCGTCACATGGCGTGGCGCGGTTAAGCTCACAGCTTTGGGGATGTCTGCCTTCGAGACGGCGACGGCACTGACCAACGGCAGCATGAAGACGCTGAACAAGACGATGAAGGCAAACGTCATCGGTCTGATCGCAACCGCCATCATCGGCGTCATCTCCGGGTTGACCTGGTTTTTCACCCAGACCGAACTCGGTCAGGAAATCTGGCAAGGTTTCATGGACGTCCTCTCCGGCGCCTGGGAGTGGCTGGTCGGAGTCTTCGGTCCCGTCTTCTCCTGGCTCGGAGAGACCGTCTCGTCCGTCTGGGACGGCATCAAGACCGGCTGGGACTTCCTCTGGGAAGCCATCCAAACCGCCTGGACCTCCGTCATCAAGCCCGTACTCGACGCCTTCATGACCGCAGGCCAGGTCCTGTTCGCCATCGTCGGAACCGCCGTCCTGGCACCACTGATGATCGCCTGGAACCTCCTGTCCTCGGCGGTCGAATGGGGCTGGAACACCCTGATCAAACCCGCCTGGGACGCTCTACAGACCGCAGCACAGTGGATGTGGGAGTCGGTCCTCCAACCCATATTCGGCTGGATTCGTACCGGGTGGGAGCTGTTGTCCACGGCCATCCAGTGGGCCTACGAGAACATCATCCAGCCAGCCTGGGAGGCTCTCAAGGTCGCCGCGACCTGGCTCTGGGAGACCGTCCTCATGCCCATCTTCGACGCCATCCGCGTCGGGTGGGAGGCGATGTCCAACGGCATCGAGTGGGTGTACAACTCGATCATCAAGCCCACCTGGGACGCCCTCAGCAACGCCCTGAACTTCCTGTGGGACCGAGTCGTCTCACCGATCCTCGGCTGGATCGAGGACCGGTGGGACGACCTGGGTACCGCCATCGAGTGGGTCAAGGACCGGGTCATCCAGCCTGTCTTCGACTCCATCGGCACCGGGCTCGACGTCCTTAAGGGAGTGTTCGAGACCGCGGTCGACGGGATCGGTACCGTCTGGGACGGGCTCAAGGCCGCCGCAGCAAAGCCGGTCAAGTTCGTCATCGACCGAGTATGGAACGACGGCATCCTGAAGGCCTGGAACCTGATCGCTGACTTCGTGCCCGGTCTCGACCCTGTCGACCCGTACGAGCCGGACTGGCTCGGCGACTACGCCCACGGCACCAGCAACATCGTGCCCGGTGAGCGCAGCGTCGGACGAGACAACATGGACTTCGTCTCGACCGACGGTCGATATGGCATCAGCCTGGCCGGAGATGAAGGAATCGCCCACCAGCACGTCGTCGACGGGATCGGCAGGTCGAACTGGGACCATCTCAACCAGGTCGGCCGCACTCGTGGTGCGTCGGCTGTGCGCGAGGAGCTCGGCAGCTTCGCCACCGGCGGAGTCGTCGGCCCGGTCGACCTCGGCAGCTTCGCCGAGGGCGGCACCCTGCAGATGAACCCCGACGTAGACGTCACGACTGACATCCAGCGTTCCATGATCGCAGCCGTCGCCCAGGCATTCCCGAATCAGATCGTCACCTCGGCGACCCGGTACACGGAAATGGGCTCCGGGTACGACAACCACATGGCAGGTAGGGCAGTCGACTTCGCAGCCGACCAGGCCCTCGCCAACTGGATCAGCACGCAGTACCCCGACAGTGCCGAGCTGTTCTGGGACCCGGGCCCCAACATCAAAAACGGGGCCCCGACGGGCGCGATCGGCGGGCACTCCGACCACGTCCACTGGGCCATGGCATCCATGCCCGACCCCTACACCGGCGAGATCGTCTCCCAAGACGGCCCCGGCGGTGGAGGAGGAGGCGGCGGCAACTGGCTGTACAACAAGGCCAAGGATCTCTGGGACTCCACCGTCGGCAACGTCGGCGACTGGATCCGTGACTCCACCGCCTCCTGGGGGGACTCGAAGTTCGCCGAGATGCCCTCCAAGATCTACGACGAGACCGAACAGAAGGTCTTCACCTGGATCATGGACAAGGTCCCGTTCGCCAGCGGACCCGACTCCGGGAGCGGGCCTGGATCACTCGGCGGCGGCGTTGAACAGTGGCGCTCAATGGTCGAGATGGTCCTCGCAGACCAGGGCCGGCCAGCTGGGCTGACCGACACCGTCCTGCGCCGCATGGACCAGGAGTCCACCGGCGATCCCGGAGCCATCAATGAGTGGGACTCCAACGCCCAGCAGGGGTGGCCGACCAAGGGCCTCATGCAGATGCGTGATGACACGTTCATGTCCTGGGCGGAGCCAGGCCGCACCGACATCTGGAATCCGGAGGACAACCTGCGATCCTCCCTGCGCTACACCGAAGCCACCTATGGCTCCGTCGAAGCCGGCTACAACAAGGCCGGCGGATACGACGCTGGCGGGTGGCTCGACCCGATGCAGGGACTCCAGGCTGTCTACAACCACTCCGGCGAACCCGAGCCGGTGCTCACCGGGCAGCAGTGGCGCGACGTCAAGGGCAACCTCGACTTCGCGCTCGCCGTCGCCCCGTCCGCAGAATCCTGGGCCGTCATGGCCGAGGAGCTCACCGCTGCCTTCAACGGCGGCGACTGGGGCTACGGCGAGCTCGCCACCATCCTCGGTGACGAGCACGCCGAGCAGCTCGTCACCGACGTCGCTGCCATCCGCGGCAGCATCGAAGACGAGCTCCTCGACTTCTTCGGACTCTCCGGTACCTGGATGACCGACCCCTCGCTGCTCGACATCTCCTGGGAAATCCCCGGTGACGACGACAGCGAAACCGACGACGATGACGGCCACACCGACGGGCCCGACGTCCCCGACGACGGACCCGCCGACGACTTCATGGCAGACCCTGCCGCTGGAGTGGCCGCGGTCAACGACTCCCTCGTCGGAGAAGTCCCCGCAGAGAACGCCAGCCAGGCGTCCGCCAGCGAGGTCTCACCCGACAGCGACCGAGTCACCCTCGACCGCGACATGGTCGTCAACATCGTCATGGAGAACGTCACGACCTCGGACCCCAACGAGATCGCCCGCGAGGCAGCCCGCGAGGCCCGCCGCGCGCTCGCAGCGTTCCGCTTCTAAGCACCAAGGAGGTACCCGGATGCTCGGCATCAACCGCTCGGCAGTCCTCGTCTGGATCGCCCCCGACGGACGACAGCTCCACCTCGCCGGCGGAGCTGACCAACGCCGCGAGGGCGTCTCCCTCGACGAGGGCCTGGACGGCGTCGGCGGCCTCGAATCCTCACCCGCATTCGAGGCAGCCATCACCCAGATCGGCGAAACCATCGCCGGCTGGGAGCACGGCCACGGGGAGGTCGACCTCCCGATCACCATCCTCGGCAAGACCCCGGCAGACATGCAGGCAATCCGCGAGGACCTCAAGCGGATGTTTCCGCTCGGTCGCGCCGGGTGGCTGGCGGTCAACTCGCCGGTGACGGGGTGGCGGTGGCTGCGGTGCTACCGGCGCTCCATGAAGCCGGGGCTGGCGAAGTCTCCGTACCTGACGTCCACGATGCATCTGGACATTGTCCTGATCGCCGAGGACCCCAGGGCTGAGACCGCACCGGTTACGTCACAGTGGCGAAACTCCGGCGACCAGGGCAAGGGGAACTTGTGGGTCACCGGGGGCGACGAGTGGCCGGCATGGCCGACCCTCGTCGTCCACGGGCCCGGGCAGGTGACTCTGTCGATGTCCGGCGAGAAGATCCGCCTCCCGTACCTCGATGCCGGGGAGCGGGCACTGCTCCAGACCGACCCCGCCCGCTCCGTCATGCGCTCCATCGCCGCCGACGGCACGTCGACCAACCGGTGGCCCGACGTCGAGGGCTATCTCTCCCGACCGATCCCGGCCGGGGAGATGACCCGCGTCGGCGTCCGCGTCACCGACGGCAGCCGAGACACCGCGGTGCTGGCGCACACCCGCATCCACATGGAAGGGCTGCTGTGAATCTCACCGACTCGCTGCACGATCTGCTGTCCTCCGACAACGCCGAGCGCGATCGCTTCACCGCCCCCGAGCCGCACATCCAGTTCTGGACCGGCAAGGGGCGGCTCAAACTCTGGTCACCATGCACCAACGCGATCGACTGGACCTTCGACGAGAAAGACCTCGAGCACGGATCGTGCAGCTTCAAGCTCCCGGCCGACGACAACTGGACCGAATACTTCGAGGGGCTGGACCGCTACCTCGCCAGGCTGGTCACCTTCGACTGGCCCGGCGGCTACCGGCCGGCCTTCGTCCTCACCAGCTACCGACGGGTGCGCATCGGTAAGCGCACCTGGTTCGAGGTGACGGGCTCTACTCTCACCGCTTACCTCTCCGCGGTTCACCTGTGGGCGAATCCGCTGATGCCGCCGGAGGTGCAGATCTCCGGGGCCTGGCGTGCGATCGGGCCGGCCTCCACCGCGTGGAAGACCGCACTGACGCTCAACCTCGTGCGGCTGCAGGCCAACACCTGGTCCATCCCGATCCGCAATCCGTTCGACCCGGGGTCGTGGGACCTGGTGCGCAACGCTCTGCACCCCATCATGATCAACCCGCGCCGCGTCGGACTGTTCGACACCTCGGGGTGGATCATGGCCGAGTGGTGCATGGAGACAGCATGGGACGCTGCGGTCGAGATCGCCGAGGCGCAGGGCATGTCGGTGCGCTGCGACCTGTGGCTGCCCGGTGATGCCCAGCCGTTCCCGGAGTGGATGACACTCACCGAGCCGCGCATCATCGTCGACATGGTCCCGTCGGCCCGGGACATCAATTTCACCGGCACGTTCGTCGACGGGCTGATCCGCGAGGCGATCAAGATCGCCGACGACGCCTTCAGCTGGATCACCTACCCGCTGCTGGAGCCCACCGGCATCATGGACCGCCTGGAAGACCGCCAGCAGCTCCGCATCCCGCTGTACCGGTCGGGGGAGTGGTCGCCGGCCACCCAGGCCGACGAGGTCACCCACCTACCGCAGGCCACCCGCGCCACCGTCGGCGGCAAGAGCCCCGGCTGGCTGAACGGCCTGGTCGCCACGACCGTCGGCGCGGGTGTCTCCGCCATCGGCGCCGCGGTCGGCCTGCCCGGTCTGCGCATCGGCTTCCTCGAGGAGCTCGCACAGAACCGCCTGTTCGCCTACCACTCGGTCGAGAACCTCAACCTCGCCCGCGAGGCAGGCGACTGGCGTCTGCGCGAGCGCTTCGCAGGCTCGCAGACCACCGCGCTGTCGCTGCAGGCAGGCGAGGCGGCGAAATCGACGCTGCACGAGACCCGCGGCTGGGTCTCCCACGAGATCCAGGTCGCCAACGGCGCCCCGTACTTCATCGGTCGGCACCTGATGCTCGGCATGCCCGTGGCCGTCGAGCGCGAGGACGGCTCGATCGGCGTCGACACCCTCACCGGATTCTCCGCCTCCGGCGGTCGCGGCGCCACGACCGTCACCCTCACCGTCGCCAGCCCGGAGGAATCCGAGCCCGGCCTGTACGCACTCAAGAAGGTCAGAAAGGCCACCGGATGGATCAATCGCCTCGCACTGCAGAACTAGTCGCCGACCAGATTGACTCGCTCGCCCGGTTCCTCACCGCCGCACCCCTGCCGAACGACACGGTTGCGGACATGCCCCCGGAGATCGCCCGGCTGCTCGCCGAGTCGATCGTGCGGTGGGAGCACGGCGAGATCCGCAAGGACGGCACCTGGCAGCCGCTCGGCGAGGTCACCACCGACCCCGAGGTCGGCGACGTCCGCGCCGAGATGACCGGCGACAACACCATCGTCAAGCTCACACACATACCGACCGGGGCGACCGTACTGGGCGAAACGCCCGACCGGGCCTGGGCAGATCTACGCAGAAAGGTGGCCGACCATGGCAGCGAAACGCCAGTCGATCAGTGAGGAATTCATCGAGCGGATCAACGCCGACCTCGACATCTTCGGCATCAAGGCAGACCCCTCACAGCCACCGATGACCGAGACCTACCTGCACGTCCGCCGCCGACAGGACGGCTCCGCCGGAAGCGCACGCCTCGCACTGCCCGCATTCCAGGGCGAGAAGGGCGACCCCGGCGAGCCCGTCGTGCACCAAGGCGACCGCACCAGCGCACAGCTCGCCGCCCTGCGCGAAGCCCTCGACCACAGGCACCGCAACTGGGCCTTCCGCAACACCGACAACAACGACATGTACGTCTGGAACGGCAGCACGTTCATCGTCTACGAGAACGCCTTCGGCGCTGAGGGTGAGCAGGGCCCGCCGCCCGAGCTGTGGCCCGGTACCGTCACCATCGAGGGCTACGGCGAACTCGATGACACTCTCGGCGTCCGCATCCGTGGGTCCGACGGCTCCTACACCGTCGGACTCGACCTGCCGAAGCTCCCGCAGGGCGAGCAGGGCCGGCAGGGCCCCGCCGGTGGCATCTACACCAGCCCGGACATCGAGGGCGGCCCCACCGACGGGCAGATCCTCGTCCACGACGGCGAGTCCGGCAAGATGGTCTGGCGCGACGGCTACCTCGGCCCCCAGCTCTACAGCGTCCCCCCGTCCGCCTTCGGTGACTGGTCCGCCGGCATCTCCGCCTCCCGCCACCACATCACCACCGTCACCATCCCCGCCCAGCCCTTCCGCTACCGCCTGGACTTCTC
>JAKDKP010000755.1 GCA_030453285.1 Propionibacteriales bacterium | reverse complement strand
TGATGCAACGCCAGATCATCGCCCTTGAGACTCCCGGGTGGATGCGGCCTGGACAACGCCTGCCCGCGACGGCCCGGCGTGCCCTGACCCATGGCGATTTCACCGAGATGGCCGAGCTGATGACCGATGCGCTGGACGAGGCGGTGCCGGGACTCCTCGACCAGCCGGTCAGCCTGCTCGGCTACTCCCTCGGCGCCTCGACCGGTGCGGCGATCGCGGCCACCATTGCCGCCCGTGGCACAACGCTGGAGCGCATCACCTTGATCGAACCGGTGGCTGCCGGGCGACAGAGTCTGGTCACCCTCGGTTGGCGCAACACCGCCGACGGCGTCCGGAACCGTCGCTATCTCAAGGAGAGCAAGGAAGTGGCCTGGGCCACCCGCTCCACGCCGGTCCGGCTCGTCCGCCGCGGATGGGTGGACCTCGGGCTGTTCACCTGGGCCCTCAGCCGGGGCGGAATCCAGTCCGCCCTGGACACCATCGACACCGCTGTCGGGGTCAAGATCATCACCGGCGAACGGAGCCACATGGCCGGCGGCCGATCCACCGAAGAGCTCATCGCCCACCTGCGCGCCACCGGCCGTGAGGTGGAGTGGCACACCGTTGCCGACAGCCACCACGGACTGTGGCTGTCGCTGCCCCGGGTGGCCGAGATCAGCCGACTGATCAACTGACCCGCCACCGATTCGACCCGTCCTCGTACGACCTGTCACCGACGTCATCATGACTGCCCCCGACCAACTGGCCACCTGGATCACTGCGGCCGAATGGCAGCGCGACCGCGGCCCGCTGCCAGTACTTGCTGCCACCCTTGACCTGGACGAGGTTCCGCCCGACGCCACCTGGTCGATCGCCGGGCTGGGCGTGCATCAGACCATGATCAACAACGAGCCCGTCTCGCCCGACGTGCTCGAACCCGGCTACACCGACTACGCCCGCTGGGCGGAGTGGACGAGCCATCCGGTGGCGCACCTGCTGCATCCCGGCCGCAACGTGATCAGTGTCGAGCTGGGGCCGGGCATGTATCGCTCGCAGGACACCGGCAACCGGTGGACCAAACTGTTCACCGACTACGGCGATCTCGGTGTGTGTGCCGTGCTGGAGAGTGAGATCTCCCCTGGCCAGGTGCTGCTGGTCACGGGACCCGACTGGCATGGCACCACCGGGCCGGTCCGCTCCTCCAACTGGGTGGGTGGTGAGGACTTCGACGCCGCTTACGAGGTGGACCTCTCGCCGGACGCAGTGGAAGACTGGCCCGCCGCCGTACCCGCGGCGATGCCGCCGGGACTGCAACTACGCCGCAAGTCGATTCCCGGGCTCCGGGTCACCGAGACGCTCAATCCGTTGGCGGTGACCGAACCGACTCCGGGCGTCCACGTGATCGACTTTGGCGTGAACCATGCCGGCTGGCCGGTGCTCGACCTCCCTGCCGGAGCTGCCGTACGCCTCCGGCCGGCCGAACTTCTGCACCCCGACGGCATGATCAACGAGATCACCCAGGGCTGGGGGCCGGTGGAGTACACCGTACGGACACCGCACGCCCGGACATGGCATCCAAGCTTCCTGTACA
>JAKDKP010000110.1 GCA_030453285.1 Propionibacteriales bacterium | reverse complement strand
GACGTCCGGGTGGGCGGTGCCCCCTCGCCGGAGGCGGTGCACGTCGGTGGGCTGCTCCGGGGTTCGTCGACACCCACGTACACGGCGGTGGCGGCGGCGACTTCGGCACCACAGATGCCGACTCAGCCGTACGAGCCCAGGAATTCCACCAGCGGCACGGCAGCACCACGCTGATTGCCAGTGTGGTGACCGACACCATCGAGGCCATGGTCGAACAGGTCTACATGCTTCGCGGGTTGTGCGCTGACGGCCGGGTTGCTGGCATCCATCTGGAGGGTCCCTTCCTGTCGACGGCTCGCTGCGGTGCTCATCCACCGGCGCTGCTCCGCTCGCCGGACCCGGCCTCGGTCGAAAAGTTGATCATGGCCGGTGGTGACGATCTGGCCATGATCACCATCGCCCCCGAACTTCCCGGCGCGGTCGATGCCATCGCGCGTTTCGCCGAGGCGGGCGTGGCCGTGGCGGTCGGGCACACCTCCGGCAGCGCCGAGGACACCCGGCGCGCACTCGACGCCGGGGCCAGCGTCGCGACACACCTGTTCAATGCGATGGACCCCATCCATCACCGCACCCCGGGACCGGTGCCGGTGCTGCTCACCGATCCGCGCGCGCTGGTCGAACTGATCGCCGACGGCACCCACCTGGCCCCCGACGTGATCGCGATGGCGATCCGTGCGGCCGGAGCCGATCGGGTCGCCCTGATCACCGACGCCATGGTGGCCGCCGGGCTGGCCGACGGCCGGTACGGATTGGGCCAGCTGAAGGTCGAGGTCTGCGAGGGTGTCGCGAGGCTGGTGGGCGCTGACGGCACGGTCGGGTCGATCGCCGGCTCAACGCTGAATATGGCCCAGGCGGTGGAGTACGTCACCTCGACCGTCGGCGTCCCGCTCGCCGACGCCGTACGGATGGCCACCAGCACTCCGGCCCAGCGACACGGTCTGGACGCCGGCACCCTGGCGCCCGGGCGACGCGCCGATCTGGTCGTGCTCTCACCTGGCGGTCACCTCGACCAGGTGATGGCCGCCGGACGCTGGCTCGACACCGACGAACCGACAGCAACCCAGGGAGACATCCGATGAGCACCGCACGCCTGACCGAGATTCTGGCCGCGGCGCGAGGCGCGGGTGTGGGGGTCGGCGCCTTCAACGTGATCAGCATCGAGCACGCCGAGGCGCTGACCGCTGGAGCCGAACAAGCGGGCACCCCGGTGGTGTTGCAGATCTCGGAGAACGCGGTGAAGTACCACCAGGCGCTGCGGCCGATCGGTCTGGCGACCCTCGCGATCGCCGAGGCTGCCTCGGTGCCGGTCGTGGTGCATCTCGACCATGCGACCCGTCCCGAGCTGGTCTCGGAGGCGGTCGAGCTCGGCTTCGGGTCGGTGATGTTCGACGCTTCCGTGCTCGACTACGACGCGAACGTCGCTGCCACGGCCGCCGTGGTGGCGCAGTGCCACGCCGCCGGTGTGGACGTGGAGGCCGAGATCGGCGAGGTCGGCGGCAAGGACGGGGTGCACGCCCCCGGAGCCCGTACCCGTCCCGACGAGGCGGCCGCCTTCGCCGCCGCCACCGGGGTCGACGCACTGGCAGTAGCGGTCGGCTCCTCGCACGCGATGACCGAGCGGACCTCGAAGCTCGACCTCGACCTGATCGGTGAGATCTCTGCCGCGGTACCGGTGCCCCTGGTCCTGCACGGCTCCTCGGGTGTCCCCGACGACGAGATCGCCCGCGCCGTACGGGCCGGGATGACGAAGATCAACATCGCGACCCACCTGAATGTGGTTTTCACTGACGAGGTCCGGGCCCGGCTCGGGGCTGATGCCCAACTCGTCGACACCCGTAAGTACCTCGGCCCGGCACGGGACGCCGTGGCTGCCGAAGTGGCGCGGCTCCTGACGTTGCTGCGGGCCCCGGCCGATCCTCTAGGCTGAGGGCACACCATGGGACCACACCGGCCCGGGGCGGCGCTGCGAGGTGAAGCAACACGTGAGTGATCTGATCGATACCACTGAGATGTATCTGCGCACCATTTTCGAGTTGGAGGAGGAGGGCATCGTCCCGTTGCGGGCCCGCATTGCTGAGCGTCTTCAACAAAGCGGCCCCACCGTCTCCCAGACCGTGGCACGGATGGAGCGCGACGGTCTGGTGGCCGTCCAGGGCGATCGCCATCTGGAGCTGTCGGCGCATGGTCGCCTGCTGGCCACCCGGGTGATGCGCAAGCACCGACTTGCCGAGCGGCTGCTCACCGACGTGATCGGTCTGGACTGGGAACTCGTGCACGACGAGGCCTGTCGATGGGAACACGTCATCTCCGAGGACGTGGAGCGCAAGTTGGTCGACATCCTCGATCATCCGCACGAATCCCCGTACGGCAACCCCATCCCTGGCCTCGGCGAACTCGGCATGGAGGAGACCCCCGGTGCTGCCGGAGTCACCTTCGAACACCTCGACGCCATGACCAAGGACCTCGAGGGCACCGTCGAGGTGGTGATCGTCCGCATCAGCGAGGAGATCCAGAAGGACATCGACACCATGCACACGCTGCGCACCGCGGGCATTCAACCCGGCGCCAAGATCTCGGTCTCTCGGGGAGGCTTGGGCCTGCGGCTGCGTTCGGGGCAGGGCCCCGAGTGCGAAGTCGATCTCGAGGCGGCGGGGTACCTGTTCGTCGCGAAGGGTTGAGTCATCGCGGGCCGGTCGGTTCGAGTGCGGGCGGCATGTCAATGAGGGATGGACGGGAATGATCGAGCGCGAACGGCTGGATGCCGATGGTTGAGTTCTCCCCCGAAGCGATCGCCGCCGTGCTGTCCAGGGCACACGCCGGTGACCACGCCCCGTACGACTGGTTGGTCCGCGGTGTCGGGCATCGAGCCCAGACGGTGCTCGACCTGAGTACCGACGCCGGCGGTGCGGCCGATCATCTCGCCGCCGATGGCCGCCAGGTCACCCGGCTTGATGCCGGGCTGCTGTCTGGCCGGATTCCCGTGGAGAATGGTTCGGTGGACGTCGTCACCTCGGTGCTCGGTGTTTTCTCCCGACCGGAGATGGGTCATGCACTCGCCGAAGTGGCGCGCGTGCTGCGGCCCGGCGGTGTGTTCGTCGCACTGGCGCCAGCAATGTTTCCGGTCTCACCCGCCGATCTGCAGGAGGTGGGGCTGTTGGTGCGGCATCTCAAGATTCGTGAAACCGGGCTGGCCCGCGACAAGATGGTCGCCAGCCTTCCAGCGGCGGGCCTACGCAAGGTCGAGCATCGGCGGGAACGGTACGTCTTCACCGTTGCCGACCGGGCCGACGCGGTGACCCTGTTGTCGGCCGTGCCATTCCGTGGGCTGGATGTTGGGCGTCTGGCCGCCGGGGTGGAGCACCTGGTGGCGCGGGTCGCTGTCCGCGGCCCCGTCGCCATGCCCGTACCGATCAGGCGCATCGTCGCGATCAAGTGAGGGATTGCCGGTCGGAATACCCATCCGTCCGGCGCCGTTGACACAGGCAGGTGCCGATCGGGCACCTGCCATTGCTGAGGAGGAACGATCATGGCCGTCGAGAACATCGACACCGCTGACTTCGAGAAGACCGTCACCGGGAACGACATCGTCCTGGTGGACTTCTGGGCGACCTGGTGCGGCCCGTGTGTGCAGTTCGCACCGGTGTACGAGAAGCTCTCGGACAAGCACGAGGACGTCACGTTCACCAAGATGGACATCGACCAGAACCAGGAGCTGTCCGGGCAGCTCGGCATCACCGCCGTGCCAACGCTGATGGGGTTCCGAGAAGGCGTGATGGTCTTCAACCAGGCCGGCGCGCTCAAGGGCCCGCAGTTGCAGGAAGTGATCACCAAGATCAAGGACCTCGACATGGAGACCGTGCACGCTGAGGTCGCCAAGCTCCAGAGCTGACCGGTGCACCCCTTGACCGGCTCGGTCGGTGGCCAAGCGGTGATCGAGCAGCTGAGTAGTCGGTCGTTGAGCAAGCGAGGAACGAGCGCGTCGAACGTCTCGAGCCCTCGCCTCAACGACAGGTCTCCGACGTCGCTCTCGGCCCGTGCACGCCTTGGCCCGTGCCCGATGCCTTAGACTCTCCGCGGTCCCTGCCCTCGTAGCTCAGGGGATAGAGCACCGCTCTCCTAAAGCGGGTGTCGCAGGTTCGAATCCTGCCGAGGGCGCTCTCTCCCATGGCTTGGGGGCCCCGTGGTGAGGTCGCCGTTGTCGTACCTCGGCCGGCGTTCGCCAACTGCCATCTCATCGGGCCAGGGTTGCCGGCGTACGTCCCACGGTGCCGCGGGGCCGCCGGATCGATCCGAGCCCGACGGAAAAGTCGGTAGACCGACGTGTTCTGCTGTCACATTCTCCGGCGCTGGTGCTGTACCTACCGGTTTTGGTCCGCGAGGGTCCGGCGACGCGTCGAGACGGCGAGGACGTCGCCCCCGGCGCTGTTAGCGTGACGGCATGATCATTCCGCGCGTGGTCCATGCCGACATCTTTGACGATTCGAAGCAGTATCGATTGACCGACGAGACCGAGATCTACCAGAAGCTCGACGACGGCTACTTCGTGGCCGCTCTGGAGTGCGTGGCGGAGCAGGGCGAGGACGACCAGTACCCGATGGAGGACGTGCTGGACAAGTATCTCGTCCACATCGAAGCCTTCGAGGTCGCCAAGCCCGAGCATCCCAACGGCAAGGTGCACGTCTTCTCCAGCTCCGATGTCGACGGGATCGTCAAGCTGGTCAAGGATCTGGTCGGGCGTCGTGCGTACAACGTGGAGATCACCGAGGACGGACAGGACGTGGTCGACCTGAGGGTCGACGACTCGGTGGCTGAGGCCAAACTCTGATCCTCTGCCCCAGGAAGTTGTGTCTGCTGGAACTGGCTGTCGTCGGCGGGTTGTTGTCAGGCACCGGTGGTCATCCATGGGAGCGTGGGGGTCATGTCGACCTCCGCACGTCAGCCCGTCCATCGCGCTTGGGGCCGGACCGTCCTGCAGGTGCTCCGGACACCGTTCCCGTACGGGGCGGCGCACGTCAGCAGGTCGATCGACGATGTCGAGGTCACACCGCAGCGGCTGCATCCGGCGTTCTGCGGCAGCCTCGACTGGCACTCCTCGGTGCACATGCAGTGGTCGGCGATCCGGCTGCTGGACGAGGATGTGCTGGATTCCGACGTTGCCGACGCCCTGCGGGCCGAATTGGACCAGCGACTCGCGCCTGCCGCGATCGGGGTCGAGGCAACCTATCTGCGTGAACGACGAAGCTTCGAGCGTCCGTACGGGTGGGGCTGGTTGATCATGCTCGCTGCGGAGGCCGAACGGGTGTCCCCGGAGCGGTGGGGGCAGGCGATGGTGCCGTTGGCGGCCGTGGTTCGGGCGAACCTGCTGTCCTGGCTGCCGAAGGTGAGTCGGCCCGTACGGCACGGGGTGCACTCCAACACCGCTTTTGCGCTTTCCCTGTGTCATCAGGGTTTCGGGGCGTTGGGGGATGCCGAGGCGGTTGGCATGATCGAGCTGTATGCACGCCAGTTCTTCGGCAACGATGTCGATCATCAGACCCGGTTCGAGCCCAGCGGTGAGGACTTCCTGTCGCCCGCCCTGTCGGAGGCGGACCTGATGCGACGGGTGCTGCCGCCTGCGGAGTTCGGGCCCTGGCTGGCGGCGTTCCTGCCCGGTCTCGGGGCTGTCGACGATCCGTTGTTGATCATGCCCGAGGTCCTGGATGCCACCGACGGCCGCGCGGTGCACCTGTACGGGTTGGGCCTTTCTCGTGCGGCCCACTTACGGCGTCTGGCGGCCTGCCTGCCCACCGATCGCGCCGAGCCCGTACGGGATGCCGCCGACCGGTTCGTCGCCGACGTCGCCACCGTGATCACCGACGGCGACTTCATGTCCACCCACTGGCTCGTCAGCTTCGCCCTGCTCGCCGAGGACGCCCTCGACGCCTAGCTCTTCACCGCAGGTCCAGCCGCCGCCTACGTCGCTTGGGTAGCTTTGCGAGAGACGAGTCGCTCCAGCTCTACGTTGGTCGAGTCGCTCCCCCTACGTTGGTCGCGTGTCGAGACCAAGATCAACATCCGCCTCGGGCGAACTCCGCCTGCTCGTTGGGCGTGCCGGGAACAACGACCCGAACGCCCACCCTGCAACCGTCAGAGCATGTTGATCAACTTCAGCAGCACGAAGGCCAGGAGCACGGCGAACAGCAGAATGGGGATGATCAACCGTTGACGTCCCTGCTGGGCGTCATCGTCGGCACTGATCCGCATGTCCTCCGGGCGGCGCAGTTCGGGGTCCAGGGTGGCTTCATGATCGGGATCAGTCGCAGACAACGGCAGGGTGTCCATCCACTCGTCGACGTCGGCCGGGCTGTAGCCGCGGCCACGAGATGTGCGGAACTTGGCCGACTCCACGGCCCCGCGGGGGAGGGTGTCGGTCACCTTCAGCCGTTCGTCGACCCACTTGGTGAACCGGTGCACGTCGCTGAAATCGTATCCGCGTCGGGTGAGAGTGAAGCTGGGAACGTCAACTGCCATGGACGAATCCTAGGCGTTCTCCAGGAACCGCCTTGGCACGTGGACGGAAGCCATCACAGCGGTCGAGAGGGATGCTTGGAGGCGTTCTTGGCCATCTTGTCCAAGGCTGCCGCGTGGAGGTCGACGTCGAGGACGTCAGCGAGTCGTACCAAGTAGAGCAGCACGTCCGCCAGTTCGTCTCGTACCTGCGTGGCCGTCGGTTCCTCGCGACTCAAGGCGTTCGAGTGGGCCGAGGGGAGCCATTGGAACACCTCGGCGAGTTCGCCAACTTCACCCACCAGCGCCAGGATCAGGGACTTCGGGTCGTGGAACTGCCCCCAGTCGCGCTCTGCAGTGAAGTCCCGCATTCGGTCACGCAGCTCGATCAAGTCAGACATGCCTTCACTCCGATGCGACCGGGCGTGCGGGAACGAGTCGCTCCAGCAACTCCTGGGTTTCCGCATCGGTGGAAAGGATCGTGGTACCGCGCATACCGCGGGTGAGCAAGACCTTGTAGGTGTTACGAACAGCACGGTCGAACTCGTCGGGCGAACCTCGCTTCACCTGCGAGTCGTGGCTCTGGTCGGGCCGCGCCACCCAGCGGTCGCCCCGCCA
>JAKDKP010000109.1 GCA_030453285.1 Propionibacteriales bacterium | reverse complement strand
AGCATGTGCAGATCCGAGACGTGCAGCACCCGGATCGGTTTGGCGCCGACCGGCAACACCGGAACCGTCTCCCGAGTCAGCCGGAACGCGTCGACCTCCCACAGCGACCCGTACGCCACGCAGCCGACACCCACCGCCGCGACCGCCGCCGTACCGATTCCCAGACTCTTCACCAGACCCATGACCGCGAGCGTAGTGGCAAGCCCCCACCCTGCGCAGAAGATCGGCACGCTCAGCCTCACTGCTGGTCCCAGCGACCGGCAGTTGAGCTGAGCGTGCCGATCTTCTGGCCGATACGGTCAGACGCATGTATCCACCACTGGAGGTCAGCGAGACCGGCACCCTGAATCGCCCGGGAGGGCATCAGATCGTCTGGGAGGAGTCCGGGAATCCCGACGGGCTGCCCGTGCTCCACCTGCACGGCGGGCCGGGCAGCGGTGTTGGAAACGGCGGCTACAAGCGGCACTACGATCCCGATCGCTACCGCATCCTGAGCCTTGATCAGCGTGGCTGCGGCCGGAGCAGACCCTTGGTCACCGAACCCGGCTACGACCTGGCCGAGAACACCACTGAGCACTTGGTCGACGACATCGAGGCGCTCCGGGTCGACCGGGGGATCGATGCCTGGCTGGTCGAGGGGGTCTCCTGGGGCTCCACCCTTGCGCTCGCGTACGCCACCATCCATCCCGAGCGAGTCCGCGGTGTGATCTGCATGGCCGTCACGGCCGGCACCCGCACCGACGTGGACTGGATCACCGAAACAGTCGGTCGGGTCTTCCCCGAGGAGTGGGACGCCTTCGCCACCTTTGCCGAGCAGGCCGGAATCGGTTACATGCGTGGGCAGGAACGCATCGTGGACGCATACGCCCGCATCCTCACCGCCCCCGAGACCACGACGCAACTGCACGATGCAGCAGCGCAGGCATGGTGCCGCTGGGAGGATGCGCACATCCAGATCGGAGCCGGCACCGGCAACCACGATCCGCGGTACGACGACCCAGCCTTCCGGCGCGTGTTCATGACCCTGGTGGCGCACTACTGGAGCAACGACTGCTTCCTGGGACCGGACGGCGTCTTTCCTCGGGTGGACCGATTGGCCGGCACGCCTGCGGTGTTGATCCATGGCCGCCGCGACATCTCGGGCCCGGTCAAGACCGCCTGGGATCTGCATCGGGCGTGGCCCGGCAGCGAACTCGTCGTCGTCGAGGACGAGGGTCACGGCGGGATGTCGATGGTGGACGAATGGAGTGCCGCCGCCGATCGGTTCGCCGACCTGCTGGCCCCTGGCGCAGGGGGAGAACGCGGGTAGACAATCGCGTTCCGTCGTACGGACACGGGTGACACACTGGCCCCATGTCCGATTCCCAGCTCAAGCAGCAACTCCGTGCCGACATGATCATCGCTCTGAAGGCGCGCGACGACGTCCGCGTCCGTACGGTCCGGATGGTCATTGCGGCGATCTCCGAGGCCGAGGTGGCCGGCAAGCAGGCCACCGAGCTCACCGACGCCCAGGTCCTCGACGTCCTCGTACGGGAGACCAAGAAGCGACGCGAGGCTGAACGCGAGTTCGACGCGGCCGGCCGTACGGAGTTGGCCGACAAGGAGCGCCAGGAGGCAGCGGTCCTGGCCGACTACTTGCCGGCCCAACTGAGCGCCGAGGAGATCACGGCGATCGTGGCCGACGCGATCGCCAGCACCGACTCCGCCGGCAAGGGCATGCGAGCGATGGGTCCGGTGATGGGCATCGTCACCCCGGCCACCAAGGGCAAGGCCGACGGGTCGGTCGTGGCCGCCGAGGTGAAGCGCCAACTGGCCGGTTGACTCCGGCCCCGCCGATCACCCGACGAGCAACAACGCGAAAGGCCCCCGCCGAAGCGGGGGCCTTTCGTCATCCATCAGAGGGACGGCGCCATTCAGCGGGGAGTCTCGCCAGGCTTCGGCGTCTCTTCCTTCTTCTTCGGTGCCTCTTCCTTCTTTTCGGGCTTCTTGTCTTCTTCCTTCTTCTTCGGTGCCTCTTCCTTCTTCTCCGGCTTCTTGTCTTCCTTCTTCTTCGGAGTCGTCTTCTTCGGCTTCGGCGGCTCCGGCTTCGGCCCGGCCGAAATCAACAGATAGATCGTGGTGAACTCCTTGGCGCGCCCCGTCTGGGAGAGACCCAGGAAGGCGCCACGCGCGTACGAGCTGTAGGTCGTGGTCCGCTCCGCCGAGAATCCTGCCGACCGCAGGGCGCGCTCAGCCTCGGTGAGGCCCATCCCGGAGACGTTCGGGATGTCCACGGTCTTGCGCGGCACGATCTCCGCCGGCGGCTTCTTGAACTTCGTCTTCGGACGCCCCTTCAGCGCGGCCTTCATGGCCGGTTTGTAGATCTTGGAGCCGGCGTCACCACCACCGGAACCCTCCAGGAATGTCTTGCTCTTGGGCAGCGAGTAGTTCTTCAGACCGGTGCGCTTGGCCTTGCCCTTCTTGTTCTTCTTGAACGGACTCATCTGCTTGTCGATGGCGATCATCGACACCCCGGCCACCTCGGGGGTGTAACCGGCGAACCAGACGGCCTGGTTGTTCTCGATCGTTCCGGTCTTGCCGGCCTGCGGGTAGCCGCCGGGGATGCGTGCGCGGGCACCGGTACCACCCATCACGTCTTCCAGGTGCTGGTTGACGCCGTCCGCGACCTCCTTGGAGATCACCTGCTGACACTGACCATCCGGCACGGCGAGCTTCTTGCCGCCCTTGTTGGTGACCGAATCGACGATGTGCGGATCACAGCGCTTGCCGCGGGCGGCGAAGGTGGCGTACGCCTCGACCATCGACAACGGGCTGATCTCCACCGCGCCGAGGGTGAACGAGGCGATGTTGGAGTAGTAGTCCCAGTCCCACTTGTCGGTGGTCAACTGCACGCCGAGCTTCTCGGCCATCTTGACCGTGTTGCACAAGCCGGCATCCTGCTCCAACTGCATGAAGTAGGTGTTCACCGAGTACATCGATGCGGTCCGCATGTTCATCGGGCCGTTGCGGCCGGTGGAGTTGCTGACCTTGTACTTGCCCAGGGTGATGGGTCCCGAACAGGACTCGAAGGTCTGGCCGGTGAAGTCCATCGGACTGCGCGCGTCGTATCTCTTGTCCATCGGGATGCCGCGTTCGAGGGCTGCGGCAATCGTGAACGCCTTGAACGTCGACCCGGCCTGATACCCCTCGGCCCCGTTCATGTCCGGGGTCACCGAGTAGTTGTAGTAGGTCTGCCCGGGTTTGGATCCCATCTGGGGACGGCTCTGGGCCATCGCCAGGATCAGGCCGGTGCCGGGCTCGACGATGTTCGTGGTGCTGATCACCGGGTCCTTCGGGTCGATCCACTTGCTGATCGCCTTCTCGGCCGCATCCTGGGACTTGACGTCGATCTTGGTCCTGATCGTCAACCCACCGCGATAGAGCAGGGCGCGCCGCTCGTCCCTGGTCTTGCCCAGGCTCGGCATGTTGAGCAGGCTCTCCTTGACGTAGTCGCACAAGAAGGGATACTTCGAGCCCTCACAGCCGTTGCGGATGCGCTGCACCTTGGAGGCGTCGAAATCCTCGGTCTTGGCCTTGTCACCGTCGGCCTTGGAGATCAGCTTCAGTTGGACCATCCGGTTGAGGACCACATCGCGACGCTCGAGCGCGGCCCGCTTGGCGCGGATCGGGTTCACCTGATCGGGGTTCTGGACCAGCCCGGCCAGCAGGGCCGACTGGGGGAGGGTCAGCTTGTCCGCGGTGGTGTTGAAGTAGAAGTGTGCGGCGGCCTCGACCCCGTACGCACCGTTGCCGTAGTAGGCGATGTTGAGGTAGCCCTCAAGGATCTTGTCCTTGGCCTTGGGGCCGAGTCGCTTCTCCAGCGCGATCGCGTAGCGCAGCTCCTGCAGCTTGCGCGCCGGGGTCGCCTCCTGCGCCTTCTGCACACCCTTGGGGTCGTTGCTCAGGGCAGCCCGTTCGATCTGCACCATCTTCACGTACTGCTGGGTGATCGAGGATCCACCCTGGGTCGAGCCGCCGGCCGAGTTGCTCACCAACGCCCGCAGGGTGCCCTGCAGGTCAATGGGGCCGTGCTCGTAGAACCGGTGATTCTCGATCGCCAGTTGCGCGGTGCGCATGATCGGGGCGATCTTGTCGAGCGGAACGTTGACCCGGTTCTCGTCGAAGAAGTTGGTCAGCTCCTTGCCGTTGCCGAGCAGGACCCGGGACCGTTCGGCTTGGGGGGGGGTTTCCAGATCGGCCGGCAGGTTCTGCAACTGCTCGGCACCGGCGCGGCTGGCGACGCCAGCCATGCCCCCGAAGGGAACCGCGAGTCCGGCGACCAGGACGCCGGACAGCACACTCACCACGAGGAACATCGCAGCGGAGTAGAGTACGCCGGCTGCGTGCTTGGGATTGGCTGACATGGGCACCAATGTACGGGGGGGGTCCCACCTGTACGAAATACCACATCAGCACTCCGCCGACTCGGGTGGTCACGATTTCGTGACCTGGGGCGGGGAACTTCCGCTGTTTTCCTGCTTTCCAGCGGCTGCCGGCTCTCCTATGCTGGGGACAGTTCCACACGGCCGTGCCACGGTCGGCGGACCGCACCACCGGGGGAAACACATGACAACTACGACCTCGCATCGACCTCAGCCGAGCCGGGACGTCGCCGCCCACTGGACACTGCACGCCAAGTGCCAAGGCAGCGGTGACTCGCTCTTCGTTGATGGCGGGAACCAGAAGCAGGCCTCACTGTTCTGCAGCGGATGCCCGGTCCGCGTCGACTGTCTGGCCGAGGCCCTGGACAACAAGATCGAATGGGGCGTCTGGGGCGGACTCACCGAGCGGGAGCGGCGGTCACTGCTGCGACGACGCTCCGACGTCATCTCCTGGCGGAACGCCCTCGCTGGCGAGTAGGCCGTCGGACAGCAGCCGCCCGACGCGGGCGAGGGCGGTCAGGTCGTAGACGTCGGTGTCCTGGTGTGGCACCCCCCGCATGGTGATGCCGCGTCCGTCGCGGGATCGGTGGGAGTTGATGAAGCGTTCAAGCACGGCCTGCTCCCGTTCGCGGGTCGCGGCCAACCGGGCGTGAGCGGTGAGCGCCACCGCTTCAGGGGACTCCTGGTCCAGCTCCTCGGCCATGGCCAGAGCGCGCTGTGCCGACAGGGCAACCGTCGTGTCGTGCAGGCGATTCACGATCATCCCGGCCAGGGGGAGCCGCTCCTCGGTCAACCGGTCGACGAAGTATGAAGCCTCACGCAGACTCTCCCGCTCCGCGGTGCTCACCACCAGGAACGTGGTGTGCTCGCCGGAGAGCTGGGCCAGGGTCTGGTCGGCACGCTGCCGGAATCCGCCGAACAGGGCCTCGAAGGCGGCGGCGAAGGTCTGCACGTCGGTGAGCACCTGGGAGCCGAGCACCCTGTTCATCGTCGACAGGACGATCCCGAAGCCCGCGCTCATCAGCCGGAGCGGTCCGCGCGTGGGTGCCAGCAACAGTTTGAGAAACCGACCGTCCAGCAGCCGCGACAGATGTTCGGGGGCATCGAGGAAGTCCAACGCCGAACGCGCCGGTGGGGTGTCCACCACGATCAGGTCCCAGCGGTCCTCAGCCACCGCTTGTCGATGCAACTGCCCCAACTTCTCCATCGCCATGTACTCCTGGGTGCCGGAGAAGGAGGTGGAGAGGGCCTCGTAGAACGGGTTGTCGAGGATCTGCTGGGCCTTGTCGCCCGAGGCATGCGCCAGCACGACATCATCGAACGTGCGCTTCATGTCGAGCATCATGGCGTCGAGACTGCCGCCGTTGCCGGCATCGATGCCGTTCACCCGTTGCGGAGTGTTGTCGAGCTCGGTGATGCCCAGCGACTGGGCAAGACGTCGCGCGGGATCGATGGTGAGGACGACGGTGCGACGGCCCAGCTCGGCGGCTCGTACGGCCAGCGCAGCCGACATCGTCGTCTTGCCGACCCCGCCCGAGCCGCAGCAGATGACGATCTCGGTGCCCGGATTGGTGATCACCCGGTCCAGGTCCAGCCCAGTCAGGTCCGGATCGGCGCCGGTCATGCGTTGATCTCCTCGGGCAGTTGTGCGGCCACGGTGTCGGCGATGGAACCGAGCGTGGTCAGATCGACGCCCAGAGTTTCACGGGGCACCACCACCATCGGCAGCCCGGCCGAGGCGAGGCGCTGCGAGCAGGTGCGTTCCTGTTGTTCTCGCCGGGCCGTCGTGGCGAACTCCTCTCCCAGTCCGGCCCGTTCGCTCTGCGTCAGGTCGGGCAGGTCGAGGGGGAGACGCTCAGCGGCAGCCGCGAGGAGTTGGTCTTCGTCCAGCGGCGTGTCGGTGACCATGTTGGCGATCACCGTTCCCACCGTGATCCTGGTGGGCGCCAGTGCCTCGATCGCCTCGATGGTCTCGGTGACTGGCATCTCCTCGAGCAGGGTGGTCAGGTGGACGACGGTGTCATCGGAGCGCAGCACGCGCATGATCGAATCCGCCTGGTCGCGGATCGGGCCGACCTTGGCCAGGCCGGAAACGGCCTCGTGCACGTTGAGGAAGCCACCGATCCGTCCCGTCGGTGGCGCGTCGAGGACCACCGCGTCGTACGCGTCCGTCCGGCCCTTCGCCTGGCGGCGAACGGCTTCGTACACCTTGCCGGTGAGCAGCACGTCGCGCAGCCCGGGGGCGATCGAGGTGGCGAAGTCGATCGCGCCGAACTTGTCCAGCGCCCGGCCGGCGATGCCGAGCCGGTAGAAGGTGCGCAGGTATTCCAGCAGGGCATCCTCGGCGTCGATCGACAGGCCGTGCACGTGGCCGCCGGCCGGCGTACGGAGCAGGCGCGGTTCGGCGGCGCCGTGCAATTCGACCCCGAACAGGTCGGTGAGGGATCGTCGACCCTCCACCTCGCACAGCAGCACCCGGCGCCCCTCGGTGGCCAGCGCGTACGCCAGTGCGGCCGCCAGCGTGGTCTTGCCGGTGCCGCCCTTGCCACTGACGATGTGCAGCGTGTGGCGTGGTCGCTTCACGGGTGTGCCGAGAGATGTGAGGGTGACACCGGATCGGATGCGGGCAGGCCGATGATCTTGATCCCTGCGTGCGTCTTGTGGCGTCGGTTGATGGCGATGATGTTGGCGG
>JAKDKP010000108.1 GCA_030453285.1 Propionibacteriales bacterium | reverse complement strand
TGGACCCCACTGTCGGGCGGACGCCGGGCCCTGATCAGCGGCGTTGGGCGGCAGCAGTGGTGTAGAGGCAGACCGCGGCCGCGGTGGACAGGTTGAGCGACTCGGCACTCCCCCACATCGGCACGTTGACCCGGCGGTCGGCCAGGGCGGCGTCGGCGGACGGCAGGCCCCAGGCCTCGTTGCCCATCAGCCAGGCAATCGGGCGGGCGAGGTCACCCGCGCGCTGCAGTTGATCAAGGTCGGTGTCACCGGCCCCGTCGGCGGCCAGGACCAGCAGACCGCGGTCGTGACAGGCCCGTACGGCGTCGCCCAAGGACACGCCGGTGACGATCGGCAGATGGAACAAACTCCCCACCGTGGCCCGGACGGTTTTGGCGTTGTACGGGTCGACCGAGCCCTCGGTGAGGATCACCGCGTCGGCACCGAACGCGTCGGCGCACCTGATCACCGTACCGGCGTTGCCGGGGTCGCGGACCTGCGCGCAGATCACCACCAACTCCGGCGCCCCCGCCAGTGCGGTCGCCAGATCAACGTCGACGGTGTGCGCGACGGCCACAATGCCCTGAGGTGTGACGGCCTCGGCCAGACCGGCCAGGTCATCGACCAGCACGACCTCGACAGCTCGCTCGCCTGCCAGGGTCACAAGATCAGCATGCCGTTCGGCAGCCTCGGCGGTGATCAGCACCAGGTCGACCGGCCCGGCCAGTGCTTCCCGGACAGCCTGGGGCCCTTCCACCAGGAACCGTCCGGCGGACTGCCGGTCTTTGCGCCGGGACAGGCGTCGAGCCGACCGGAGCTGCCCGGCCGAAGCGGCGGGCAGTCCGATCGGCTCGGATGCAGGGGCTGGTCGTTGACCAGGCATCGGCTGGGTCAGGCAGCCTGGCCGGCGGCGGCCGGCTGGTTGTCCTTGGCGACCTGCACCAGGACGGCGAACGCAGCGGAATCGGTGACGGCGAGATCGGCCAGGATCTTGCGGTCGACCTCGACTCCGGCGTGACGCAGGCCATTGACGAACCGGTTGTACGTCATGCCCTCGGCACGGACGGCCGCATTGATGCGCTGGATCCATAGCCGGCGGAAGTCACCCTTGCGGGCGCGGCGATCGCGGTACGCGTAGACGTGCGAGTGGGTGATCTGTTCCTTGGCCTTGCGGTACAGGCGCGAACGCTGACCGCGATAGCCGGAGGCCTGCTCGAGAACCTCACGGCGCTTCTTCTGGGCGTTGACGGAACGCTTCACGCGTGCCATTTTGTGCTCCTTGTCATGGGTGGGTGGTGCGGTGCCGGATCGAGTGTCGGGGCCTGACTCCTCGAGCCGTGCGGGTGGGAAAGGTCAGCGACCGAGCACTCGCTTGATCCGCTTGGTGTCGGCCTTGCTGACCTCGACCTCACCGCTGAGGTGGCGGTTCCGTCGACGGCTGCCGGTGGTCGGCTGGGAGGCGAACGCCGCGCCGGACTTCCGGCCAGCCTGCAACCGACGGACCTTTCCGTTGCTGGTCACCTTGAACCGCTTCTTGGCACCGGAGTGCGTCTTCATCTTCGGCATGAGCCGCTCCAATCGTTGTCGCCGGGCGTTGCTGCCCGGACTCAGTTCCCTGTCGTGTCGTGCACCGGCAGGGGGCGGGGTGGTCGTCCACCCCGTGGTGACGTCAGATGACGTCGGGGTCCAGGTTGTCGGCCGGGCCCTTCTTCTTGGTGTGCGCTGGTTCGTTCTTGGCTCTGGCGCGCAGCTCTTCCTCGACGTGCTGCTCGGCGTCGTGATCGGCCTTGCGCTCCGCGGCCCGACGTTCACGCTCGGCCTGCTGGTCGGCCTTGGCCTCGGACTTCTTGCGGGTCGGCCCGAGCACCATGAGCATGTTGCGACCGTCCTGCTTGGGCGCGCTCTCGACGAAACCGAGCTCGACGACGTCCTCGGCCAGCTTCTGCAGCAGCCGGAAGCCCAACTCGGGTCGCGACTGCTCGCGACCGCGGAACATGATCGTCACCTTGACCTTGTCGCCACCCTTGAGGAAGCGCACGACGTGACCCTTCTTGGTCTCGTAGTCGTGGTCGTCGATCTTCGGTCGGAGCTTCATTTCCTTGATGATCGTGTTGGTCTGGTTCCGTCGACTCTCACGAGCCTTCTGGGCGTTCTCGTACTTGAACTTCCCGTAGTCCATGAGCTTGCAGACGGGCGGGCGCGACTGGGCTGCGACCTCGACAAGATCAAGTCCCTGGTCACGGGCAAGACGCAAGGCGTCCTCGGTGCGGACGATGCCGACCTGTTCCCCGGCCGGGCCGACAAGCCGGACCTCGGGAACACGGATACGCTCATTGATGCGCTGTTCGGTGCTGATGTGTCCTCCAATGGGTGGGTGAGTCTCCAGTCACCAGCACGACAAAGGGCCCTCGCGCGTACGCGAAGACCCTGATGGAGGGAGCGATCACGTCGCCGCCTCGGTACCGACCTGCCTGCTGCCACGGACCCGTGGTGCTGGTGAGGTGGGAGATCAGGTCTCCACTTCGTACGAGGGCCGTCGATGATGCTGACGACCGCACGCCATGCTACACGGCGCCGGGCGCGGGCGCACATCACCGATGGGCTGGCTCGACTCAATCCGTTGACCGATCCCCCTGCGACTCAGCCGTGGACGCCTCCTGCACGATCCAGCCGAAGCCGCCACCCTCCAACGCCGGATCCTCGGGAAGTTCGACCAGCCGATGCCCCTGGGAGAGATGCTCCAGCACCTCGTCATCCAGGACCAGCGGATGCGGCCCCTGCATGTCGATGATCAGCGCGGTCGCCCCCTCGGCGACGGCGGCCCGGGCGGCCAGGTCGAGAGTCACCGGCACTGGCCGAGCATCGGGCTGCCAACTGGCCAGCGAGTCCAGGCCGGTGAAACTGAGCAGTGCCTTGCGCCCGTCGGTGGCCTGCAGCATCACCACCGCCATGTCGGCCTCCTTGTCGACGGTGAGCAGGGCATCGATGCCGGCCCGCTGCTCAGCGGCAGAGGTGCTGGTGGCGGTGGCGACGATCGGCACCATCAGTCGGGTCTCGCACAACGACGCCACCGCACGCAGGTAGTCCTGAACATCGCCGGACATCGCCTCAGCCAGGTGACCTCGTACGACCGGGTCGCCCCGGCCGTCGTCGCCGGGGAAAGGGGACGGGGAGAGAGTGCGCTCAAGCTCCATGGGGCGCCACCCTAGTCGCGACCCTCCGGGGCTGGTCGACGGTGGGCCACGATGTCGGCGTTGATCTGGCGTACGGCCTCGACCGTACGGGCTCCATCGACCGACTGCAGACCGAACAGCATCCGCCGGGCCGGCTCCTTGTGCGCATCATGGGCGAGCAGCAACAGCGTGGCGAAGGTGTCCCCCTCACGCAGCACGACACTGTGCAGGGTTGACCACGGCAGCCGCCAGACACGGAAGGCATTGCGCACCATCAGGCCGCGCTCATCGACCAGGACCACCGAGAACGCCAGCGCCCCGAACAGCACCAACAGCAGGGCGACCAGAAAGACCATGTTGGCGATCTGCAGCCAGTTGAACCGAACACGCGTACCGGGATCGAGACCGAACCAGAAGGCGAACGATCCGACCAGCAACAGCACGGCAAAGACGGCGTAGGTGATGATCAGCACCCGGGGCCGGTAGATCTGCGTCTTCACAGTCGGCAGGCGGCGATGTCGGTGACCAGGATGGCGCGCGCACCAATCGACCAGAGGTTGTCCATGATCAGTTGGGCATCGGCCTTGGGGACCATGGCGCGGACCGCCACCCAGCCCTCCCGTGCCAGCGGAGACACGGTTGGCGACTCGAGTCCGGGGGTGAGCTGGCTGGCTTCCTCGACCTGGGCCTGGGCGATGTCGTAGTCCATCATCACGTAGTTGCGCGCGACCAGCACTCCGTTGATCCGGCGCTCAAGTTGATCAAGGCCGGGCGGGGGGACGTCCCCGCCACGACGGATCAGGATCGCCTCGGACTCCATGATCGGATCCCCGAACAAGTCGAGACCGGCCCGCCGCAGGGTCGTCCCGGTCTGCACCACATCGGCAATGGCGTCGGCAACGCCGAGCTTGATGGCGGTCTCCACCGCCCCGTCAAGCTTGATCAACCTGGTCTCGATCCCCCGCTGGGTGAGGTAGTCACCCACCAGTCCGGGGTACGAGGTCGCCAACCGTTTGCCCTGGAGGTCTTCGACCCTGAGCTGGTCGCTGGCCGGGGCGGCGAACCGGAATCGGCTCGCCCCGAACCCGAGCTGACGCACCTCGACGGCGGCCGCGCCGGAGTCGACCAGCATGTCCCGACCGGTGATGCCAAGATCAAGTGTGCCTTCGCCGACGTACACCGCGATGTCTCGGGGACGGAGGTAGTAGAACTCCACTCCGTTCGCCTCGTCGGTGAGCACCAGATCCTTGCTGTCGGACCGCATCCGGTAGCCGGCCTCGGTCAACAGTTGCGCCGACGCCTCGGCCAAGGAGCCCTTGTTGGGTACGGCGATCCGGAGCAGGTCGTGCTGGCGCATCGTGTTCGATTCTCCTGTCACAGGTACTCATAGATGTCGTCGAGGTCCAGGTCGAGACTGATCATCATCACCTGCAGGTGGTACAGCAACTGACTGATCTCTTCGGCGGCCTCGGCGCGGGTCTGAAACTCGGCTGCCATCCACACCTCGGCGGCCTCCTCGACGATCTTTTTGCCGATCGCATGCACTCCGCCATCGAGTTCGGCGACCGTGCCCGACCCCTCCGTCCGACGGCGGGCCTTCTCGGTCAGCTCGGCGAAGAGCGCCTCGAATGACTTGCCGCCACTGGCCGGACCGGTCGACAGGTTGGCCGGGTCAGCCGGCCGGATGGCGGGGCCGGTCGATGGGTGATCAGGGGTCCAGGACACGACCGCAACTCTAGTGCGTCACCTCGAGGGTTTCGTCGCCACCGGGCCCCGACCTCTCGACCGGACGAACGCCGGCCCGGTGCAGGTCCGCCGCCTCGTCGGTCGCTGGCGGGAGGTCGACCCGGGGCTGGGAGCGATTGATCCGCCACCACTGGACGAATCCGATCACGCAGAACAGGCCGTACACCGCGTACATCGCCGCACTGGGGTAGAACCCGGCCACCAGCAGAGTCGGCACGCCCACCAGATCCACCGCGATCCAGACCAGCCAGAATTCGACGTAGCCGCGGGCCATCCCGTACGTCGCCAGAATGGATCCGGTCAGGATCCAGGCATCCACCACCGGGCCCCACGAGCCCAGCGCGGCGAGGACGAAGTACAGCACCACCCAGGCCAGGATGGCCGCGGCGATCAGGATGCCCCGTTCGCGCCAGGACGCCCAGCGGGGTTCCACCCCGGCTCCGCCCTCGTGGCTCTGACGGAATCGCCACCAGCCGTACCAGCCGTACACCGACACCGCCACGAAGAACACCTGGCGGCCGGCCTGCCCCCACAGCGTGAGCTCCTGCGGGTTGGCGAACAGCACGCCGGTGAACACGGTGAACAGCAGGACGTTGCCAACGATGCCGATGGGCCAGGCCCACACCTTGCGTTGCATGCCGAGCCAGGCGCTGGCCAGGCCGAACACGTTGCCGACGATTTCTCGCCACAGGATGGGCTTGCCGAACTTCAGATCGAGTTCGGCGTTCAGCAACCATCCGAGGAACTCAGAGACATTCATGCTTCTCCTCAACTCTCATCCGGTCGCACGAACACCGGGGTTGAGAAAGAAGCATGACCATCGCCGCGACACCAGCCCCACCAAGGGACGACGATGCCGAGCGGTCAAGCTTGCGTGATCCTCCCATCCGGACTTTCACCGTCGGTCGTGGAATTGCACCACATCAACCGATGGCTGGCTGCCATCGGGTCGCGGACTGACTCCCGGCCCGTACGGGCTGGAGATCACCGCCGGTTCGGACTTGCACCGACCCCGGAACACGCGCGAGTTTGTTTGACTCGCGGGCAATTCTGCCACAGTGCCGGGGCCGCAGCCTGCCAGTCTCGGACGCCTCAGGCCCGAGGGCCGGGACCGGGGTCGGCGAGCGAGATGCCCAGCAGCGTGTCGGCGGCTCGGGCCATCATGCCGGGCGCGGCGTCGTCGTCACTGTCCATCGCCAGCGAGGCCCCGGCCCAGGCATCGAAAGCGGCCAGCGCGGCGGGGGCGTCGAGGTCGTTGCGCAGGGCCGCCCGCATGTCGGCGATGGCCGGGGTGGGGTCCAGACCGCTCTCCAGCCGGACCGCCTCGCGCCACCGCGCCAACTGCTGCTCGGCATCGGCCAACAGCCGATCGGTCCACATCCAGTCGCTGCGGTAGTGCTGGGTGAGCAACGCCATCCGGATCGCCATCGGGTCGACCCCATCGGCGCGCAGCTTCGACACCAGGACGAGGTTGCCCTTCGACTTCGACATCTTCTCGCCGTCCAGACCGACCATGCCGGCATGCACGTACGACCGGGCGAATTCTGCCCTGGTCGCGACCCGCGCCTGGGAGGCCGACATCTCGTGGTGCGGGAAGATCAGATCCGATCCGCCGCCCTGGACGTCGATCGCGGTGCCGAGATACTTCCCGACGATGGCCGCACACTCGATGTGCCAACCCGGTCGACCCTTCCCGTACGGGGATTCCCAGCCGGGTTCGCCGGGACGTTGCTGCAACCACAGCAGGCTGTCGAACGCGTCGCGCTTGCCGGGACGATCCGGATCGCCACCGCGTTCGGCAAACAAGGGCATGGCCTCATCACGGGTCAGGCCGGACACACTGAGGAACTTCTCATCGACCGCCTGCCGGAAATAGAGATCGGGTTCGCCGCTCGACATCGGGTAGATCGCACCGGCGGAGTCGAGAGCCGCGATCATGTCGGTGACCAGTTCGATCGATTCGACCGCCCCGACGTAGTCCCGGGGTGGGAGAACCCTCAGCGCCACCATGTCGTCGTGGAACAGCGCGATCTGCTCGTCGGCGAGCTGTCGCCAGTCCACACCGGTCTCCCGGGCCCGCACCAACAACGGATCGTCGACGTCGGTGGCGTTCTGCACGTAATGCACGTCCAGACCGGCGTCGCGCCAGGCCCGATGCAGCAGGTCGAAGGCGACGTAGGTGTTGGCGTGTCCCATATGGGTGGCGTCGTACGGGG
>JAKDKP010000107.1 GCA_030453285.1 Propionibacteriales bacterium | reverse complement strand
TGGTCCCGGCCGGCGGTTCGCAGTGTAAGATTGTCTGCCGACTCCATGCCGAACTCGTGCTCACCGTGCTGGCACAAAATCCCCGTCTGGACAGATTCTTCCGACGCTGTTGGATCCCTGACGAGGTGGCCATTCCGTCGATCCTGATGAGTCCGGCCTTCGGTGGGCACTGGCTCGACGAGTCGGTGTCCGGCGGACCGGTGTTCCACATCGACTGGGGGAACGAACCCGGCAAGAAGCCGAACAAGAGTCCACGCTGGCTGGACCTCGGCGACCTGCCATTGCTGGCAGCATCTGCCCGACGCCCGGGGATCCCGATGCTGTTCGCCCGAAAGTTCGATGACAACGCCGCCGACGTGGTGATGAGGATCGACGCCGAGCTGCGCGATGCCCCACAGGCCCCGGAATCCGACGTATGACCGAGGCGGCCACGTCGGCGCAACAGGAGGAGGGGTCGGGGGACCTCTTCGGTCGGGGCATGGTGTACGTCGTGGTCTGGTCGATGCAGATGATCATCGCCACGGTGGTCTCGCCGATCCTGGCGCACACCCTGCCGCTGGAGGAGTTCGGGGCCCTGGCGGCTGCCATCGCGTTGTACCAGTTGTTGATCGTCGTCACCGTCCTGGGTCTTGACCAGGCCCTGGAGATGCAGCGGGTCAACGACCGGTCGGCCACCCGGTCCCGTGGGCTGCTGGCCGCCGGCATCGTCTTCGCCTTCGCCGTCACCACCATCCTGGCGCTGACCAGCCAGTGGTGGGGCCCCGCGCTCGGGTTCGGTGACACGACCCTGCCGGGGCTGCCCATCGGCGGGGGACTGGTGTTCGTGACCCTGCTGTGGACGGCACCGGGTGCCTCGGTCCTGCTGGTGCTCTCCATGTTGCAGGCCGAGGACCGGCTGGCCCGGTTCGCGATCATCAGCATCCTGTCAACGGTTGGCGGACTGGCCTTCGGACTGGGCCTCCTGTTCCTGGTGGAGCGTTCGGCGTTGGGTTACGCCTGGGGCGGTGTGATCGCCCAGTTCGCCGCTCTGGGCCTGGGACTGATCTGGACCAGGCCACGCTGGACCGGAGACATGGTGACGGTACGGCGGGCGGTGGCGTTGGGGGTGCCGCTGGCCCTGGCGAGCCTGGCGCAGTTCGTCCTGGCCGCCGGCGACCGGTTCGCCATCCAGCGCATGCTGGGTGAGGCCGAGACGGCCCGCTTCCAGGTGGCGTTCACCGTTGGCAATGTCCTGACCCTGCTGTTGACCTTCACCAATCGGGCGTGGCTGCCGCGGCTCAAGAGAATCGTGGACGTGGGGGAGCGCTGGCGGACGATCCAGCAGGCCCGTGACGGCATCCATCTGCTGCTGGGGTGGGCCATCCTCGGTGTCACGCTCGGCTCCCCGGTGCTGTTGCGCATCTTCGCACCGGCGAGCTATCGACCCGACGACCTGCTCGTGGTCGTCCTGGTCGTCGGGTTGTGCGCCGTGCCGGTCGCCTCCTCGGCTGCCAGCGGTCAGTTGTTGATCACGGTCGGGCGCTCGATCCCGTTGGGAGTCGCCGCGGGTGTGGCGGTGGTGGTGAAGGTGGTCCTGACGGTTGCCCTGCTGCCTCCTGCCGGCCTGGTCGGCGCAGCCGTCGCAACCCTGGCCGCGCTGGTCGCCCAAGCCGGATATCTGGTGTGGTCCGCCTCCCGTACGCGTGCCGCCGAACTGCCCGATCCACGGGTGTGGGTCTTCCTGGCCGTCGTGATCGTCGTTGCGTGGTGTTCGCTGCTGCTGCCCACGGATCTGCCGTGGCTCATCGGCCGCTTCACCGCCGGACTGCTCCTGCTCATCCCCTTTGCCCGGGCGTTCCTGCGCCTGAGGAATGGCCAGCCACCGTTCGGCGTGCGTCAGTCCGGAACCGATTCTGTGGATAACTCAGCCGGCTGACCCTCGGGCGCGGTTAGGTTGAGGCATGTCTGCGCGCTCCGTGGCGTGTGCTGCCCTCGTCACCGTGATCGTCCTGGGCAGCGCCTCCTGCGGTGGTGAGCGCCTCGACGGAGCGGATCGGAGCGTCCCGTCACCATCGGTGTCCGAGCCGTCCGAGCCAGGTGCTCCGGCCACCTCCCCGTCGGGCCAGCCGCCAACCCCTGACCAGCCGTCGCCCTCAGTGGCTGACGTCACGCCCACGGAGCGTCGGAACACCACCTTCAACACCTCACAGGTGCCACGGATCAAGGGCTGGCGGTCCGACTTCTCCGACTCCTTCGACCGCGGCCCCCGTCGTCAGGATGAGTGGGAGGCGTACGGCTACGGCGTACAGCGCCCCACCGGCGGGGCGATGGGCGTCTACAAGACCTCCAACACCACCATCAAGGGTGGCACCCTGAATCTGCGGTACCTCTATCGCGATGGTGGATGGACCAGTGCGGGGGTGAGCAGCCGGCCCACGTTCCACGCCAAGGGTGGGCGCTGGGAATTCCGGGCGAAGTTCCCGCAGGGCCAAGGTCTGGGATATGCCTTTCTGCTCTGGCCGTACGACGATGTCGGGCCAACGGAGGTCAACATCGCCGAAGGCACCGTCAACGGGCCTCGGGTGCACGGCTTCTACCACTACCTGGCATCGGCCGGCAAGTACGACAAGGAGCAGCGGACCCTGCGAGTCGTCGACCTCACCCAATGGCACACCTTCGGGGTGATCCTGGAGGGCCGCACCGTCACGTACACCTTCGACGGCGAACCCTGGGCCACCGTCCAGGTGGAGCGGGTCACCGACACCCCGCTGCGGATCGCGTTCCAGACCGGGGCCCTGGATCCCGACGGCCCCGGTGCGCAATGGCTGGGTGAAGGCGTGCCCGGTGGCGTGCCCGGCCCGACGACCCCGGCCGATGCCACGATCAAGATCGACTGGGTCGCCCACTACGTACGAAGATGAAGCTGGCGCCCATGGACCAGATCCGGTGCGGGGGAGTGGCGTCCTTCCCGGAATGTGCCCTGCATCGAGGATGCGGAGTTAACCTGTCCCGGTGAGCAACCCGACGCCGCGTGCGACCCGCTGGACCGCATCGCTGGCCATCGCCGCGGTGGTGCTGGCCGCGTGTTCGACACCCACCGACGCGCCCGCGCTGAGCCGCCACATGCCGGCCGAGGGACCGGCTGCCGGGTTCAACTCACCTGCGGTGCCCGCGTTCAACGGGTGGGTCGCCGACTTCTCCGATGACTTCTCCACCGGTCCGCGCAACCAGGACACCTGGGAGGCGTACGGCGGCGGCCAGCGGCCGACAGGTGGCGCGATGGGATACTACGAGCGGTCCAACGTCACCATCGATCCCGCGCGCGAAAGTGGCACCATGGGCCTGCGCTACCTCTATCGCGACGGCCGATGGACCAGTTCAGGGGTGAGCAGTCGACCACAGTTCTCGGCCGTTCAGGGGCGTTGGGAATTCCGGGCCAAGTTCCCGCGGGGGAAGGGTTTGGGGTACGCATTCCTGTTGTGGCCCGACAATCAGCAGTGGCCACCCGAGGTGGACATGGCCGAGGGGGTGGTGAACGGACCCACCGTCAGTTCCTTCTATCACTACGGGACCGCACAGGATCCCCGTCGGGAGGCTCGGGAGCGTCAGGTGCCCGACATGACGCAGTGGCACACGTACGGGGTGATCATGGAATCCGACCGGCTGACCTACACCTTCGACGGCGAGCCCTGGGCCACCGTTGACGTGGCGGTCACCACCACCCCGCTGTGGATCGGCTTCCAGACCGGTGCGATCGATCCGAAGGCCGTGGAGGCCCAATGGTTCGAGGGTGGCGTGACCGGTGGGGTGCCGAATGCCGAAACCCCGGCCGATGCGACGATCCAGATTGATTGGGTCGCCCACTATCGCAAAGCGTGACCGTTCGGTCGTACGGGACGGCGATCACCAAGCGACCGGCGCCGCCGGAGGCGGAACACGATCTGGCGGAGCGCCCACGCCTGCCAGGCCAGCGGCACCATCACCCGTGACATGAGCCGATCCCTGCGGTGGGGCTGCATCACCGCCGTGTCGGACAGCATCCTGATGTATTGGGCGTGCTCATCGAACTGCTGTCGGGTGTGGCCGGCCGACAACCCCTGCTCACCGAGCCGGAACGCGGCCAACACCTCCGGCTGACCGATCAGATCGCCGTGGGCCAACAGACGCACCCACAGGTCGAGATCGAGCACGAAGTAGCGGTTCAGGTCCCAGCCGCCGACGGCCTCGTAGTCGCGACGGCGAAACATCACACCGGAGGCCTCGCCGATCGGGTTCATCCCGAGCTGGACGATGCGACGGACAACATCGGTTTCGTTGCGGCGTCCCAGCAGGCCCACCAGACCCGAGCAGTGCGTGAGGATCTGGCCGGTTTCGTCCACGAGGTCGCGGCGACAGGCGACCAGCGACACCCCGGGGTCCTCGTCCAGGATCTGCGATTGGGAGCGCAGCGCGTCGTCGGCAATCAGATCGTCGGCACACACCAGCTTGATCAACTCGCCACGGCTCAGATCAACGACCCGGCGCCAATTCTCCTGCAGCGGCAGCAGCCGATCGGTCTGGTGGATGCGTATGCGGGGGTCATCGACGTACCGATGCAGGATGTCGGCCGTGCCATCGGTGGACTGATTGTCGAGTACGACGATCTCGAAGTCGTCGTACTCCTGCCGCAATACGTGTTCAACGGTGTTCGCCAGGTAGGGCTCGCCCTGATGGACAGGGATGCAGACCGAGATGTGTGGCCGGTGTGACACAGAATTCTCCTCGTCGACCATTCATTCAGTGCGAATCAAGGTGTTCGGTCACTCTAACCATGTCGGGGGTGGATCTCGTCAGCCGGGCACCACAGGGTGATCGTCTGGCGTCGTTCAGGTCGTGGAGCGCCGGGCGGGGCGGGCGTCGCGGTCGGTCGGTGAGGCCGCACTGCGTCGAGGTGGCAGCGCCCGGTCGATCAGCCGGCGATGCCACGGTACGGCTGGCCGGAAGGTGTCGCACGTCCCGCGGCCGCACAGGGAGCAGTCACTGCCTGGCCGGTAGTGCTCGTGAGCGTCCCGGCTGTGGCCACAACGGCAGTCCATCTCTGACCTGTGCATGACGCCACATCCCTCCTGCCGGGGCTGACCTGTCTGTGGTACCTTAACTCACCGCTGGCAGCGATGCCGGTGACGCATGGGTGGTTCGGGGGAACCTGCATGTGGTCGGTGCTTGTTGCATGTCCACGCTGTTTTCCCGCGAGGCACTGCACGCACCACGATTCGGGGGAATCACATGTTCACTGCACGACCCAGTCGACCGCGCATCAGCGTGGTCGTACCGACCAAGAACGAAGCGAAGAACCTTCGCGAGGTCCTACCGACCCTGCCGGATGTCCATGAGGTGATCCTCGTTGACGGGCATTCCGTGGACGGCACCATCGAGGCAGCCCGCGAGGTGATGCCGGACATTCGTGTCGTACGACAAACGCGCCGAGGAAAAGGCAACGCGCTCGCCTCGGGATTCAATGCCGCCACGGGTGACATCATCGTCATGTTCGATGCAGATGGCTCTGCCGATGCTGGCGAGATCCACCGGTTCGTCGACGCCCTGTTGGCCGGTGCGGACTTCGCCAAGGGTTCCCGCTTCACCCCCGGCGGTGGATCGCATGACATCACGCGGCTGCGCAGCGTCGGCAACCATGGCCTCAATCTGGTCGCCAACCTGCTGTTCGGTACCCGGTTCACTGACCTCTGCTACGGCTACAACGCCTTCTGGCGCGACCTGGTCGCCGACCTGGAACTGCCCTCACCGGAGGCGCGCGTAGGAGCCGACGTCATGCTGTGGGGTGACGGTTTCGAGATCGAGACCGTGCTCAACTGCCGGATGGCACGCAACCAGGTGCAGATCACCGAGGTGCCCAGCATCGAGAAGCTTCGGATCCACGGGGTCAGCAATCTCAACGCCGTCACCGACGGACTGCGGGTGCTGCGTACCCTGCTGGCCGAGCGGTTCCGGAAGTCTCGTCGCCAGCACCGGCTGATGTCGTCTTCGGTGATGACGGGCGAGGCCAGCCGCGTCGAGGCGGCCTGATCATGGTCGCGACCGGGGCCGAGCCGTCCCACCCCGCCCGAACGCCGACAGTGATTCAGACGCCGACGGTGGTGGTGTGCGCTTACACCACCGATCGATGGCCGGACCTGGCCGAGGCTGTGGGCGAGGCTCGGCGCCAGGCCCTCCAGATGGCAGGTGAGGTGGTGCTGGTCATCGACCACAACGACCAACTCCTGGCGCGGGCGTCGACCGACCTGGCCGGTGGCGGGGTCACCGTGGTGCCGAACAGACATGGTCAGGGCCTCTCGGGGGCCCGCAACACCGGCGTCGAGGAGGCCACCGGCGATGTCGTGGTCTTCCTCGACGACGATGCGACCCCCCGTACGGGGTGGCTCGAAGCTCTCATGGCGCCGTTCGCCGATGCCACCGGCCGGAATGATCCCACCGTGCTCGGCGTCGGCGGCGTGGCCATCCCGCGATGGCCTGCCGGGGGTCGTCCGGCGAGCTTGCCGGCCGAGCACTACCACCTGGGGGAGTTCGACTGGGTGGTGGGGTGCAGCTACCGCGGGATGTCGGCGGGCACCGCCCCGATCCGCAATCTGATGGGCTGCTCGATGGCGATTCGGCGCGACGTCTTTGCTGCGGTTGGTGGATTCGCCGAGTCTTTGGGTCGGGTCGGGTCCACCCCGTTGGGCTGCGAGGAGACCGAGCTGTGCCTCCGGGCGACGGCCGATCGGCCCGAGGCGAGGTTCTGGTTCACCCCAGACGCCGTCGTCGACCACACGGTGACCACTTCACGTACCACCTGGGGCTACTTCTGGTCCCGCTGCTGGGCCGAAGGTCTGTCGAAGGCGGCCGTGGCGTCGCTGGCGGGATCCCGCGCGGCCCTGTCCACCGAACAGTCGTATCTGGTACGGGTGCTGCCGCGTGGCCTGGCTCGCGAGTCGACCCGACTGCTCCGCGGGCCGCGTCGGACGCGTGGCCTCGCCGGAACCGTGGCCATCGCTACCGGGGTGTTCGTCACCGCGGGTGGCTATCTGCGAGGTTGCCTCGGTCGGATCCGACTGACCGCCGACACCGGCGACGTCGCGCTGGCCATCGTCGACGAACACCGCCCG
>JAKDKP010000754.1 GCA_030453285.1 Propionibacteriales bacterium | reverse complement strand
GGCGACGTCCGGCAGCGTTGAGCAGAAGCATCCCGAACGGGTCAGTGAGGAACGTCGCCCCGCTCGATGGTCACCCGGCGCCGACGTGCTGCATGTCGTGCACGGGCCGGGCTGGGTGTGGGGCAGCGGATTGGGTCGGGTGACCGTACGGTTCGAGACCGCCGAGACCGGCGTCGGGCCGGTCCGCACCTTTTCCCTCGACGATCCTGATCTTGACCTGGTGCGGTGAGTGCTCGACCTCGCTCAGGTGGCGCCGGGCGAGGGGGAGTGGCGGCCGCGGACTTCGTCGTGGATGCGTTCCATCTTGTGGTCCAGCCGGTCGGCGACCTCGGCGGCCTCGACGAGTTCCTCCAGCAGCTCGGCCGGCACCTCCTCGTGGAAGCGGTAGTAGATCTTGTGCTCGAGGCTGGCCCAGAAGTCCATCGCGATCGTGCGGATCTGGATCTCCACCGGAACGTGCTCGACACTGTCGGAAAGGTAGATCGGGATGCGCACGATCAGATGCAGGCTCTTGTAGCCGTTGGCCTTGGGGTGCTTGATGTAGTCCTTGGTCCGGATCACGCTCACATCGCCCTGGGCGCTGAGCAGCTCGGCGACCCGGTAGGTGTCGGAGATGAAGCTGCAGGTGATCCGTACCCCGGCGATGTCGAACAGGTTGGCGCGCAGCGCATCGAAGGACAGATCCAGGCCGAGTCGCTGAGCCTTGGCCAGGATCGAATCGGCAGTCTTGACCCGAGAGGTGAAGTGCTCGATCGGGTTGTAGTCGTGCAGGTGCTCGAACTCCCGTTGCAGGATCCCGATCTTGGTGATCACTTCTTCGACGGCGAACTCGTAGGAGAGCATGAACCTGGAGGCGTCGTCGCGGAACCGTTTGATCTGGCCCAGCGTGGCCTCATCCGGCGGCAGGGCGAGCTGCAGGATGCGATCGGCGTCAAGATCGGTCCGTCCTGAGGCTTCCGGGTTCTGCATGCGGTCCATGATGTCAGGACGACAAAGGCCGACCGACGACAGAACGTGATGCCCATCACACGAAACCCTTGACGCCGCTCGCGACCGATGGTTTGTTTGAGATTCGGTGAACCCTCCACCGACAAGTGAATGAATGGAGTGATCGTGACGTCCCCACACACCCAGGCACCACGCTGGAGGCGTGTCGTCGGCCTGACTCTGGCCCCAGCGCTGCTGGCCTCAGGAGCCATGCTGCTGGCGACCTCATCGTCGGCCGACGCCGCCGCGAAGGTGCCCAACACCAAGAAGCTGGCCGGTCAACTCGCCAAGCAGAAGGTCACCTGGGAAGCCTGTGACTTCGGCGATCCTGCCTACAACGAGCGGTGCAACAAGCCCAACGTGAAGTGCGCCACGGTCAAGGTGCCCCGGGACTGGAAGAACCCCGACAATGGCAAGACGTGGGACATTCGCATCTCGCAGGCGAAGAACCGTGACGTCTCCGACGGCAACTACAAGGGCACGATCTTCGCCAACCCTGGTGGTCCCGGCGGTGAGGGTCTGGTCTGGGGACCGGCGATGGAGTCGTACACCCCGGATCTGAATCCGTACTACAACTACGTGGGGGTCGACCC
>JAKDKP010000753.1 GCA_030453285.1 Propionibacteriales bacterium | reverse complement strand
ACAGCGCACTCGAAGGCAAACCCCCGACCAGCCGCCTGTCACCAACCTGATGGCCAGGTACACCTAGGGCCGAGTCAGTACCAGCAGGACCAGGTCGCGCCAGGTGTCACCGATCCGCTCGTGTCCAGGCAGCAACCGTTGCTGGTGGTACCCAGCACGTTCGAGGGCGCGGATCGAACCGGTGTTCCACGGCTCGACGTATGCCTTGAGCCTGTGCAGCGCCGGCAGTGTCCAGGCGAAGGCCGTCAAGGCCAGGACGGTGTCCGCAGCGACACCGCGGCGCCGGGCGGACGGCACCACCGAATAGCCGATCCGGCCACGGCCCGACGCCATGTCGGTCAGCCACAGGCCACACTGCCCCAGCGCGCGGTCTGTCGTCGGTTCGGCGATCGCGAAGGAGAATCCGGTGCCGTCGAGGTGACGGCTCTGCTGTCGCCGCACCCAGGCCAGCGCCTGGTCGGTGGTCGGCCACGGCGGCAGGGCGCCCATCAGTCGCGAACGGTGCGGGTCACCAGATAGCTGCGGTCGCGGGCGACGATGTCGGTACGGCCGAGCCTCGTGAGGTGTGGCAGGTAGGGCAGGTGTGCGTTGAACACCATGATCAACTCGCCGCCGGTGATCAACACCCGTGCGGCGTCGTTGATCATGTCCACGGTTGGGGTCGAATCCTTGGTGGTGCCGACATGGAACGGTGGGTTGCTGACGATCCGGGCGACCGAGGCGTCCGCCAGTTCGGTCAGACCATCGGAGCGTCGTACGTCGACGGTCCCGCCGGCGGTTTCGCGCGAGGTGGTGAGTCGGGACGTGGTGAGTCGAGCGGAGGCGACCGCGGCGGCGGACACGTCGATCGCCACCACATCGGCAAACCGGCGGGACAGCAGCGCGGCCAGGATGCCCGTACCGCATCCCAGATCGACGACCGTGCCATCGGTATCGGTGAGCCGTCCGAGTTGGGTGATCAACAGGGCGGTCCCGGCATCCACTCGCGTCCCGGCAAAGGTGGCGCCATGGGCGTACACCGTCAGGTCGAGGCCTTCGTGGTGTCGGTGCTTCGGCCAGGTCTGCTCGGCGGGTTTGGCCTCGGCGGCATGCAGCACCCGTGACTTCTGCCGCCCGAGGCTGGCCCGGACGCTGCCGAAACTTGCGCCGAGCACGGAGTTCATCGAGGGCGTCATGTGCTTGACCCGCCCACCGGCGACCAGGCGAACGCCGGGCGCGCCAACGAGCACGGCGGTTCGGGCGATCTCGTCCAAGGCATCGAGTGACTTCGGCAGGCGCAGCACCACCAACGCAGCGCCGGTGAGGGCCGTGGCGAGATCGTCGGTGACCGGCGTCCCCGTCCCGGCCACCCGGACCTGACTGAGCAGGCTGTCGCTGTGGGCGACGACCTCGGCTCCGGAGCCAGCGGCCACGGCAGCAGACAGCTCACCACGGTCGTCGTCGACCACCGCTACCGGCCCGGCAGGGAGCTCCCCGAGCTCGTCGAGCAGCAGACGGTCCACGGGGTCGCTCACGGCGGGGGCGATGGGATCGGTGCTCACGGCGCCATTGTTGCCGATCCGCCGGACGGGTCGTCGGGC
>JAKDKP010000752.1 GCA_030453285.1 Propionibacteriales bacterium | reverse complement strand
TTAGGTTCTTTAACGTTATCGATGAGTACAGCCGCACGGCCCTGGCGATCATTCCGCGTCGGTCCTTTACCGCCACTGATGTGGTCGCCGCTCTGGAGGACATCATCGCCGAAACCGGCGTCACTCCGGCGTACGTCAGGTCCGATAACGGGCCGGAATTCACAGCTGCTGCTCTGATCAACTGGTGCGCCACGGCTGGAGTCAATACTGCGTTTATTGATCCAGGGTCGCCGTGGCAGAACGGTTTCGCTGAATCATTCAATGCACAATTCAGAAGGGAACAACTCACTGGAGAAATAATGGACACGATGGCCGAGGCAAAGTACTTGGCCGACGAATGGAAAGAGATCTACAATCATGAACGTCCCCACGGATCCCTCGGCGGAATGACGCCGTTCAGACACTGGGATCGCTGGACCGCAGAGAACCAACTAGCTATCGCATAGCCGCTGGACTGCTAACGGGGACCCAACCAGGGGAACTGTTCGGTGGTCTCGATCCGATCGGGAACCTTCATAACATCGACGCCGCAGTCCCGCAGATGGGAGGCGATCGACTTCCGGTCCACTCCGGAATTCGCGCTGGTGCCCGCACGTGCCGGGACGATGATGGCGACACTGCGTTCGCCGAGGTATTCATCGGGCTCGGCCACGACGACGGCATCGTCGATGGCGGGATGGGCCAGCAGGATGTCCTCGACCTCCTCGGCGGAGATCTTTTCCCCGCCGCGGTTGATCTGGTCCTTGGACCGCCCCTCGACGATGAGGGAGCCGTCGGCGCGCTGTCGCACGATGTCACCCGTGCGGTAGAAACCGTCCTCGGTGAACGCCTGGCGGTTGGCCTCCGGTGACCGGAAGTACCCGCGGATCGTATAGGGGCCCCGGGTCAGCAGGTGGCCGCGGTGCCCAGAGGCGACCGGGCGGTCCTGCTCGTCGACGATCCGGATCTCGTCGGCATCGCTCATGGGCCGGCCCTGCGTGCCGATGACCGTGTCGGCATCGTCGTCGGGCCGGGTATAGCAGACCAGGCCCTCGGCCATGCCGAAGACCTGTTGCAAAGTCCCGGGGACCAGCTCCATGAGCCGTCGGGCCAGTTCGGGGACCAGCTTGGCGCCACCGACCTGCAGGAGCCGCAGGCTCGAGAGCTGTCCGATGGCGTCAGGTTCCAGCTCGGCATGGTTGACCCACAGATGCGCCAGCGGCGGAACGAGCGGGACCACCGTCACCCGGTGGAGGGCCACGAGATCAAATACGGCCCCGGGAAGTTGGTCTTCGGTCAGGACCACGGTGCCGCCGGCCAGCAGCACGCCCAGGAAGCCGGGGGAGCTCATCGGGAAATTGTGCACGGCCGGGATCACCGATAGGAAGACGTCCTGGGGCGTCAGTCCACACACCACGTTGCTCCGGCGGATTGAATACAGATAGTCGTCGTGGGTGCGGGGAATGAGTTTGGGCAGACCCGTGGTTCCCCCGGAGAGCTGCAGGAAGGCGATGTCGTCCGTCCCCGAGACGCGGTAGGTCTGCTCGAGCTCCGGGCCGGTGATCGAGGCGCTGCGGAGTTGCTCCGCGGTCATGACCCACCTG
>JAKDKP010000106.1 GCA_030453285.1 Propionibacteriales bacterium | reverse complement strand
CGGCGACGTGCCGACACACCAGGGCCACCACAGGGTGATGGTCGGGATCGGCGGGCCACGGTCCGGTGATCAACAGGTCGAGCAGGAGCCGCACGAGCTCAGCACCGCGCTGCTGACTGTGTGCATCCTGCAGTCCGGCGAGTTCGGTCAGGTAGTGGCACAGGCCTTCCAGGACAGGGATTCCGGCCACCGTGTGGCACGTCGCCCAGGTGTCGGGGGGCCCCAGATGCCCCGGATCGAGCAACTGGAAATGGACGTAGGCATGCCGGGACACCCGATCGGTGGCCCACACGTACCGGTCCCACTCTCCGCGGCGCAGGAGAGCGACGGTGCCGGGCTCCAGACGGTGCGTCTCGCGACGCAACGGTCGACCATCCGACCCCAGCATCTCGGTCGTCATCTCGGCCGAGCCACGCAGCAGCCAGACGAGTTCATGACTGGGCAATTGCCGCGGTCCGAATGTCTCGCCTCGGTGGTAGTCAGCCACCTGCACGTGGTTGCTCACCTTGATCTGCAGTTCGCCGGAGGTCATTTTTGGATAGTAATGCGCGAAGTTCGGACATGTCGGAGCTGCGGGTCTGCGTGAGAGCGTGACCGACAACCCCAGCGATGAAGCAGGAGTCCCCCGAGATGACCGCAGGCGTGACGGTCCACGAGGCCGTTGATCAGGAGATGGTGCGAGGTTTCCACCGCGATGGCTTCGTGGTCGTCGGTGATGTGCTGTCGGCGCCCGAGGTCGCCGCAGTGCTCGCCGAGACCGAGCGGCTGTGTGCCGGGGAACTCGGCAGGATTGCCGGTGCCGACACCGCACCGGCCGGCCTGAGCGGGGACGAACTGCTGCGGCAGTTCCTCTGCATCCATCAACCGCACAAGGTCTCTTCGTTGGTGCGAGAGGTGATGTCGGCCCCGAGGGTGATCACCGCGTTGACCAAGATCATCGGTCCCAACATCAAGGCCATGCAATCGATGGTGTTCATCAAGGCCAGCGGCAAGCCCGGCCAGCCCTGGCATCAGGACGAGTTCTTCATCCCCACCCGCGATCGGTCGCTGACCGCGGCCTGGATCGCGCTGGACGACGTGACCGTCGACAACGGCTGTCTGTGGGTGCTGCCGGGGTCGCATCGGCGCGGCGTGCTGTATCCCGATCGGGTGCAGGACCATCCCGACTTCGACTGCTCGATCGAGGCGTACGACTTCCCGTACGAAGATCAGGACGCGGTGCCGGTGGAGATGCCGGCCGGTTCGGCTGTGATCTTCAACGGGTACCTGCTGCACCGTTCGTTGAAGAACAGCGGCCGCGACGGATTTCGCCGGGCGCTGGTCAACCACTACATGAGTGCCGAGTCGCTGCTGCCCTGGGGACAGGTGCCCGAGGGCGTACACGTGGCGAAGCATGATCATCGAGACGTGGTGCTGGTGGCCGGCACCGACCCGTACGCCTACAAAGGGCTTGCCGACCTCACCTCGGCGCACACCCGGCCGGACAAGGACGGCGGCTGCGACCGATGACGGAGAGCCGGATCGATCCCGCGGCGTCCGCGACGGCTCCACAGTCCGGGCAGTTCCGACCCTCCCGGCGGCACTCGATCTGGTGGCGCATTCTGGCCTTCCGGTGGCACTACCTGTTCATCGCGCCCGGAGTGATCTTCTTCCTCGTCTTCGCCTACGTACCACTGCTCGGCAACATCATGGCGTTCCAGGACTACTCGCCGTTCCGTGGTCTGAGCCGCTCCCCGTTCGTGGGGATGGACAACTTCGTCGGCATCTTCACCGACCCCGAAGTCGTCACCGCGCTGGTGAACACAGTGGTGATCAGCCTGCTGCAGATCGTCTTCGCCTTCCCGGCACCGATCGCGCTCGCCCTGCTGCTCAACTCGTTGCTGTCGGTGCGCATCCAACGACTCGTGCAGGGCATCGTCTACCTGCCGCACTTCATCAGTTGGGTGGTGGTCGTCGCGATCTGGCAGGAGGTGCTCGGGGGCGCCGGCCTGGTCAACGATCTGCTGGCCCAGCTGGGCACCGGCCCGGTGGCGCTGATGGGCAACCCGGACACGTTCAAGGCACTCGTCGTGGCCCAGGTGATCTGGAAGGAGGTCGGCTGGGGCACGATCATCTTCTTCGCCGCCATCGCCACGATTCCCACCGACCGGTACGAGTCCGCCGCCATCGACGGAGCGTCAGCCTGGCGCCGGATCTGGCACATCACCCTGCCTGCCATCATGCCGGTGATCATGCTCCTGCTCATCCTGCGTCTGGGGGCAGTGCTGACCGTCGGGTTCGAGCAGATCCTGCTGCAACAGAATGCGGTCGGTCGCGATGCCGCCCAGGTCTTGGACACCTTCGTCTACTTCCGCGGTGTGCTGGGCGGCGACTGGGGGCTGGCGGCCGCGGCCGGGTTGTTCAAGGGTGTCGTGGGGACCGTCCTGGTGGTGCTGGCCAACAAGCTGGCCAAGCACGGCGGTGGAGAGGGGCTGTTCTGATGGCTGTCGTCCGTCCGCCCTGGCAGGAACGCACGCCCGGCTGGCTCCAAGTGATCAAGGTTGTCACGATCGCAGTGATCCTGGTGGTGATGGCCTTCCCCTTCGTGTACGTGATCGTCACCAGTCTTGCGGCGGCCGGCTCCACGCAGGTCGGCATCTTTCCCACTGCGTGGTCGCTGGATGCCTACCGGAGCCTGCTCGAAGGTGGTGTGGTCAGTCGAGCCATGCTGGTCTCCATCGGCGTCACCGTCGTCGGCACCGCGCTGTCGGTGTTCTTCACGGTGCTGACCGCATACGGGCTGACCCGGACCGCGGAGATGCCCGGAGGCCGGGTGATCCTGTTCCTGATCCTGGCGACGATGCTGTTCAGCGCCGGCATCATCCCCAACTATCTGCTGGTCAAGGAATTGCGACTGCTGGACTCGTACTGGTCGCTGATCCTTCCGACGTTGATCTCCGCCTTCAATCTGGTGGTGGTTCGGAACTTCTTCATGAATCTGCCCGACGAGATCCTGGATGCGGCCCGGGTCGACGGTGCCAGCGAGTGGCGCCTGCTGTGGCACGTGGTGGTACCGCTGTCGCGAGCGGTGATCGCCGTGATCGCGCTCTTCTATGCGGTCGGCTACTGGAACAGCTTCTTCAACGCGCTGCTCTACATCAACGACACCTCCAAATGGCCGATCCAGTTGGTGCTCAACACCTTCGTGCTCCAAGGATCGCCGTTGAGTCAGATCCAGAATCCCGAGATCCAGCCCCCGGCGCGGGCCATCCAGATGGCGGTGGTGGTGCTGGCGACACTGCCGGTGTTGATCTTCTATCCGTTCGTCCAGCGTCACTTCACCAAGGGCGTGTTGACCGGGGCCATCAAGGGATGACCGGCAGCCACCCGAACCAATCGGTCGATACTCAACGAGGAGAAACCATGGGGAACGAACACATCGCCACACTCACCCGGCGCAGCGTGCTGGGCCTGGCTGCCGCCGCCGTCGCGGGAGGTGTCGTCGGTTGCCGTACCTCAACGACCGGTGCCGACTTCGGCGGCAACGACACCTTGACCCTGCCCAACCACATCGCGCCGAAGCCGGTGGAAGGGGCGATCGTGTCGGCCATGGATGGCGTACCGGCCGGTCTCACCGCGATGCCGAACCCCCTGCCCACGTCCACCTCGGGCCCGCCCGGCAGTGGCAAGGAGTTCACCACCTTCCAGATCAACTGGGGATCCCCAGCGCGCCCGTACGAGCAGAACGAGTACTGGCAGGAGTTCAACAAGCGGCTGAATGTCGACTACAAGCCGACCCTCGTGCCGGCGGACGCCTATGACACACGGCTGGCCACCGTGCTGTCCAGTGGACAGATTCCCGACATGACGTTTCTGCACACCACCTCGGCCAACGCCCAGCAGGCGATCCAGGACGGAGCCTTCGCCGAGCTGAGTTCCGTGCTCGGCGGTGACAAGATCGAGCAGTATCCGAATCTGGCGAACGTGCCGACGTACCAGTGGGAGGCCTCGGCCATCAACAATGGCCTGTACGGGATTCCCTGCGATCTGCCGTACGTGAACGCGACCCATCTCTATCGTCGAGACTGGGCGGCGGAGATCGGGTTGACCAGGCAACCCAAGGACGCCGACGAGTTCAAGACCCTGATGACCGAGATCAGCAAGACGCGGGGGCGCTACGGCCTGGGTGGATTCTCTGGTGGCGTCAGCGGCTTCGTGAATGCCATGTTCCGGGTGCCCAACAACTGGCGCGACGAGGGCGGGAAGCTGATCAACCACATCGAGACCGACGAGTACGAGCAGGCGTTGGGCTATCTGCGTGAACTGTGGCAAGGCGGGGCATTCCATCCCGATGCGTTGCCGTTGGCCGAGCAGGGTGCCAAGGACCGGGAGCTCTTCGAGTCCGGCGTCACCAGTTGGCAGGTCGGTTCGGCAGACCACTGGTACATGTCGGGTGGGGTGAGTCGCCTCAGGGCCAAGAACCCGAAGGCCGACGTGACGCCCATCCTGCCGATGGGACACGACGGGGGGAAGTACACGTTCTGGTCAAGTCCGGGTTTCTACGCGCTCATTGCGATCTCGGCCCAGGCTGCGGAGAACGAAGAACGTTTGGGCGAGATCCTGCGGATCATGAACTACCTCCGAGCGCCCATCGCCAGCGAGGAAGGCTTCTTCCTGAGGTACGGGACCGAGGGCATCCACTTCTCCTACGACGACAATCGATATCCGGTCACCAAGGACTCGCCGGCACCCACCGACCGCGACGCGATGTTCTACACCGGGATGGTGCCGGTGATCTTCTACTACCCCGACCCCCAGGACGTACGCGACACGATGAGCTACACCGAGGAGGTCACCCGCAACACCGTCAAGGACCCGACGGTCGGGCTGTTCGCACCGTCCTCGGCAAGTTCGGCGGCCAAACTGGAGGAACTCACCCAGGATTACGTCAACGGCATCGTGTCGGGTCGGCGTCCGCCCGGCGATCTGCAGAGATTCCGTGACGACTGGCGCCAACAGGGTGGAGACAAGCTGCGCCAGGAGCTGATGGATGCGCGAGCCAAGTAGGCTCCGGCGCGTCCAGGGCGGACGGCCATGATCAACAAGGGAGGACGGCAGGCATGTTGCACCTGCACGGACCAGCGGTCACGCAACAATTGACCACCTTCGATCGCCGGACCGGACGCAAGGTGATCGCGGTCGATCCGGGAGCCAGCGCGGGAGTGGGGGAGATCGACGGGCCGGGGTTTCTGGCCAAGCTGTGGTTGACCCTGCCCGGCTGGTTCTGGGCGCACTGGGAGCCCGAGCGTCCGGTCGATCAGCGGGTGCTCTCGCAGGTGGTGATCAGGATCGTCGTGGACGGAACGGTTGTCGTGGCGGCTCCGGTGGGTGACCTGTTCGGGGTCGGCTTGGCGCGTGCGGTCTCGTACGCCTCCCGATGGATCGGGATGTCCTCGGGCGGCTTCTACCTCTCCCTGCCTGCGCCCTTCCGCGAGTCGCTGCGGATCGAGGTCGACAACCACGCCGCACAGCCGATCGATCTGTTCTGCAATGCGATCGTGCAGTGCAGGGAGTTGCCCGCCGGGATCAGCTTCCTGCACACTGCCTACGGCAGCGGACGACTCGACGGAGTGGCCCCACAACCGTTGATCGACGTCACCGGAACCGGTCGCTACATCGGCTGCACGGTGTCGATGCAGGGTGAGGCACGCAACACCCTCACGTTCCTCGAGGCCCCCGAGCACGTCTGGATCGACACCATGGCCGCGACGCCAACCCTGGTCGGCACCGGCTTGGAGGACTACTTCCTCGGTGGCTGGTACTTCCGCGAGGGGGCGGTGTCTGGACCCGATCACGGGGTGCCGATCAAGGATGCGCTCGACAGCTCGGTGGCGATGTACCGCTTCCATGACCTCGACGCCTATTGGTTCTCCCAGCGGCTACGGATGGAGTTCTGCAACCCCCTGCCGGCCGAACGGTTGCGCCCGTACGCGTTCTCGAGCCTGGCCTTCTGCTACCTCGACGAGCCGACACCCACGTCGGTGCCGAAGCCCGATGAGCTGGCGCCCTGGTACCGCATCGTCGACACCGATCACCAGGCCATCCCCTGAGGTTGGGGCCGCGAGGACGGACAGTAGGTTGACAATGCGTTAGTGATGGCTAACATATTGTCCGTGGATGCATGGCAGGCAATTGCGGAGCCGTCGCGGCGCCGGATCCTGCTCCTGCTGGCGGCAGAGGACCTGGCTGCCGGTGAGATCGCCGCCCACTTCACCGCGACCCGGTCTGCGGTGTCCCAGCATCTGGCGGTGCTGCGCGCCGCGGGGCTGGTGCAGGTGGTCGCCGAGGGACGTCGCCGGGTCTATCGCATCGATCGACGCGCGATGGAGCAGGTGCGCGGCGACATCGAAGCATTCTGGACGAGCGAGCTTGCGGCCGTGGCGCGCGAGGCATTCCGACTGGCCGACAACGCGAGGAGTACCGACGATGAACGAAACGCTGGTTGAGACCGACATCTGGATCCCGGTGCCCCCGGAGGTCGCCTTCACTCTGGTGACCGACCCCGTACGTCTGCGTCGTTGGTTGATCATCGCCGGCACCATCGACGTCCGAGTCGGCGGCGAGGTCCATCTGGTGGTCGCGCCGGGCGCCCATGCCGTTGGGCGGGTCACCGCGGTCGAACCAGCTCGGCGATTCACCTACACCCACGGATGGCTGGGCAGTGACGAGATGCCGCCGGCGTCGACGACCGTCGAGGTCCTGCTCGACCCGGAGGCGGAGGGGACCAGGATCACCGTACGACATCACGGACTCCCCGTCGGGTATGAAGACATGGCCGATGGCTGGTCGGATTTCCTGCGGAGGCTGGCGCACACGGCCGCGGGGGGACACAACGCCCACGACTGGGCAGGTGGCGGGGAGACTGCCACGGCTGAGGCGGTGCTGGATTCCACCCTGTTCACCCTGCTCAGCGCCCTGCGGCAGGTCGACCGGCTCGACACCCCCACGCCGAGCACCGACTTCACCATCGCCGCTTTGGTCGAGCACCTGATCGACAACGCCACCTGGGTGGCCTCGACGCTGGGCATACCCTCCAGCGTCCCATCCGGACCCGACGCCGAGTCCCGGGTCGCCGACGCTCTCTGGCCGTTGGTGCGTCTGCTCGGATCAGCAGACCGGCCCG
>JAKDKP010000105.1 GCA_030453285.1 Propionibacteriales bacterium | reverse complement strand
GTGAAACGTGCCACCGACCGTACGGCGTACCGTCGGTCATCGGAGGCGAAGCTGCCCGGATTGTCGTGGCGTCGCTCGGCCGGCTCGCCGGGCTCGGCGTCGGCGAAGGCGTCCAGGGTCACCCGTGTTGGCTGGCGCTGGCGATGCCAGGCAGATGCCACCCAGGCCTGCTTGTCGAGAGCCGTTCGTACGTCACTCGACTCCACGCCGAGAAGGATCTGCCCTTCCACCGGACAGGACCGGCGCCCCAGGAACGGGATGAAGGCCGGCTGCTGGATCGCCTCGGCCAGCGAGTTGATCAAGGTCTTGTCACCCTCGACCGCCGCCACGAATGCGGCGTCGGCGACGTATTGCCGGTAGGTGAGTTTGGGCGGCTTCTCGTAGCCGTTGACGTGCACGGTCTGGTAGTCGGTGAGGACAGTGCCGGGTTGATCAACTCTGACCCCGAACCGCAAATTCATCAGGTCCTCGACCGGATCGGTACGACGCCTGCCCTGAGCCGCCGCCAACAGTCCCAGCACCCCACTCTTGGACGGTTCGCGGCGCGTCTCCCGACGCTCGTACCGCGAGTCGTCCCCCCATGATTGCAGTGGGCCGGCCAGCCTGAGCACCAGCACGCTCATGCCGACTCACCCACCTGCCGCAGCGCCTCCTGCTCCACCTTCTCGGCCAAGGTGTCAAGACTCACCCGATCACCAAGGCCTTCCAGGATGTCACCATGATCATCAACACTCACCAGCCAGGAGTGTGAGACTCCACCCCCGTACGCGGCTTCGAGCCGCTGCGCGTGGTCCGCCAGCTTCGCCACGGACCCGCGGAAATGACCCCGTCCCTGATCCGCCACGGCTTCCTCGAAGGCGTTGGCCAGACTCAGTGGCCGATCGGTACGGACTCGGACGAGAACGAACTCCGGACGGGACTGTCCGGCAAAAGTGTTCTGCTTACCGGTCGGCATTGATTCGATGAAGGATCGTACGAACGTCCCGGCCGCCTGCGCGGTCACCTCGGCCGAACCGATGTTGCGCTGCAACTGATCAACGTCGACCACGCCGTACCGGTAGAGCGTCGAGGAGTTGAACTCGATGGTGCCCATCATCCCCGCACCGGAATCGTCCTCATCGTTTGCCCGCTTGAAGTCGTCCACGGCGGTGTAGAAGTCGGCCTGCGGCTCCACCTCATGGGTGCTGATCGCATGCGCAACCTGGACGGCAGCGTCGACGTTGAGATCGGGGGAGGACGCGACCATGCGCCCGAACAGCCCGACTTCGACCCCGTGGTCCTGATCGGCAGCCTCTTTCGCCTTCTTCTTGTCGATCGGCTCGTCGGACAACGCCATCTCGGCCAGCCGCCTCAATTGCTGGTTGCTGAGGAAGACCAACGCCTCGCTGACGAACTTCTCCGGTCCGGGTTCTGCCTCACCCTTCTTCGCTCGCGGGGCCTTCACCCCGATGCCGGCCGCCTTGAGGACTTCGGTGGCCTGCTCGATCGCGGCGGTCTGATCCGGCACCGCATCACCCATCTGCTTGAGCAGCGCCTCCAGCACGCGCAGGGTGCGTACGCCACGCAGTTCGGGATCCAACGAGGTTTCAAAGTGCTTGCGCATGGCCTGTTTCCACGCCTGGCTGCTCACCCGAGCCCGTACGACGCCGCCGTAGACGGCGGTCTTGGGTGACCCTGACTCGTCGCGATTGATGTTGCTGGGTGGCATGGTCTGCAGGGCGTGGACTTCGATGAACGTGGTCATGGCTGGGTCTCCTTGATGGGCTCGTTGGTGGCGGTGTCGTTCTGCTGGTCGTCGGTCTTCTTGGGTGGGCGATAGTGGAAGTCCCGCGCCCAGCGAAGCTGGACCCGAGTACGGGTGCCCGGGTGCAGAAGCTGATAGAGATCCCTACCGAGCATCGCGTGGTCGAGCGACACACGTTCCGATCGCAGCATCGTGATCAAGCTGCGCAGATGCCCCAGCCGCAGCGACTCATCAGTCGTGCTGGACAGTCGGTGGAACCTGCTCACCACTCCCGCATTGGCTTGCGCTGCATGGTCGATCCACGCCAGGTCTCGCGCTGCCCGGCCCACCGACCGACCAGCCACGTGCATGGCGTACGGACGGCGTCCTTGTTGGTGCACGGCGTACAGGGAGAGCACCTGATGGATCACCCGTTCTCCCTTGCTGGCCCCGTCGCCACGCCCTGCCAAGGATTCAGGCAGGTCCTCGAAGATCAGTTGCCACGAGGTCGGTGATCCACCGGGGTCATTGATGTCGCCCGTACGCAGCTTGGCCAAGGTGGCCTGCGCCCACGCCGTCGGCGCCGAACCGGCGAGGAACTCTGCCTGCAGCCGTCCAATGATCCGGCCGAGGTGCTCGGCGACCAGTTGACTCGGGGCCTTGGTGCGATCCGCCGGAGGGCTCTCGGCGACAGTCGGTGGGGACTCACTCATCGGTCTTCTCCTTCGTCGGATGTGGTGTCGTATCTTGATCTTGGTCGTTGGCTGACTCGGTGAGGATGCGGAGGCGATAGGTGAAGTAACGCCACGCCGACGCCAGATCCACCAAGTCGTCATCGATCATCCGGCCCACCACGGCACGCCGGCCCGCCTCCCGACACAGTTGCGCACCCAAAGCGGTCAGCGCGCGGCGGAGGCGGCGATGCCAGTCGACGGTGGCCGAGCCGTGCCGCTCTTCGCCCTGTGCATCGTGCAGTCCTGCCAGCCACTGCCGGTACGGACCGTCCAGGGCGTCGTACGCACGGGCTGCCGCCTTGTCCCGCGCTATTGCCTCGCCCGTGCCGGATGCGCGCGCCAATCCTCCGGCCAGTCCCGTGATGGCGCCGACTCCCTTCTGCGCGGTGACAACAGCTTCACCGGCAGCCTTGGTGAGCGCTTCGGAGGCAAGAGCGATGAGCTGCAGAGTCAGCCGATCGTCCACCGAACCGGAGACGATCGAGTTGTTGCTGCCGTACGTCAGTCCGATCGTCCGAATCGCCACGGTGGTGTCCTTGGGCAACAGGCCGTAGCCCATCAGGCTGCGCACCCATGTCAGGGTTGGCGGTGCCCCTTCGTGCTGGGCCAGCAGCGGCTCGATGCCCCGCCAGATCTGTCGGCTGGGATCGAAGGAGACCGGCCACCACACATTGGGACCACCCTTCTTCGTCTGCGTCTGACTGATTCTCCACGCCGCCATCGGTTCCATGCCGTGCAGCCCGTGCGGCGTGACGAAGTCACCGTTGGCCAGAATCACGTCGTGCACACGATCCTCGTCGACGAACAGTCGGATCCGCCGACTCTGCCAGGTCAGCAGGTCTGCCGGCCCACTCGGGAATGCGTGGCCGGCATCGACCGCACCGGTCTGGGCAGGACGCTCCCAGACAGCCGAGTCGTTGTTGGGAACGTCCATCGGGTTGGTGTTCAGCAAGATCGTTTGAGCCAGGTTGGCCCCCTCTGGCGTCACGATGCCGATGACGCCGGCCCACGCCGAGTAGCCGGACGGATAGCCCTTGCCACCCGAGGCACGCTCGTCGTCGGTGGCCCCGGACTTGATACCGCTGGGATCGTACGACTGAGCCAACAGAATGAGTCGTGCCGCCTCCTTGAGAGTCAGTCCGCTCTCCGCCGCGTCCTGACGCATCCGGAACAGGCCGGTGATGTTGGGCACGAGCTTGTGCAGCCCGGACCGGTTGCCGCTGGGTGTGTCCAGCGTGGCGACCTGCATGAACGGGGTCGTCGGATGCAACAGGTCGAAGCGGTCCTCGTACGTGGTGAGGTACGCCTGCACCTGTTCGTCGAGACGGCTCCAGTCGGACCACCAACTGCCCCAGACGCCTTCGGCCTCGCGCCGAGTCCGATCCGGTTCAAAGGTGGCTCGCAGCACGATCGCCACCACCAGGCGCAGCACGACCGCATCAATGGTGACCATCTCCCCCGCCAGGGACTTGATCGTCGGCGCCTTGGCGAAGAGCTCCCGCAGGGACATCTCCCCTGCCGAGCCGTCCGACCACATGATCGGGATCCAGGGCTCGTCGAGCAGTGAGTACTGTGCGGTGTCACTCATGTGGTCTCCCCTGATTGTTGATCTTCGACAGGTTGTTGATCATCGACGACACGGAGGCCGAGGCGGGCGTCGTACGCCAACGTCCGCTCACCGATCGTGCAGCGGCCGTCCGGGTCGAGCACCAGGAACAGTTGGCCAGACAACCAGGGGGAGGTCTGCCAGCCACTGGCATCCACGGTGTCCTCCAAGGCGGTGAGGGTGGCGTCGAACTCCTGCGGGGCGCGGGTGAACGTGCCGGGCATGGTCACGGTGCAGGTCGCCACCGCGCGGCCCAGGTCACGATCTCTCCCCGTCAAGGCCGAAGGGATGATCCGACGGGAGTAGTCGCCGACATCGTCCAACATCCGCAAGGCTCCGTCGGAGTCGCGTGAAATGACCACGACTTCCAGGGATTCCTCGATGTCACGCACCTGGGCGATGGCCCGCGGCGCATCCGGGTCCTGCGCTTCATGGTTGATCAGTCCGGCCAGCCCGGCATCCTTGATCGGCGAGATCAGCTCGAACGCCTTGGCGTCGTGCTGCTGCTTCTGGATCTTGGCCGCGGCACGAGTCTCAGCCTTCATCCAAGCCTCCTGCCAGCCCTCGGGGGCCGACAGGTCGGCTGAGTAGGCCGCGGACACCAGGCCGGGCAGGTCCTGAGGCAATCTGATCTCGGTCGCGTCACCCAATACCGCCAGGGTCCTCAGCAGCTTGCTCGCTCCGTAGACAGCCACCGACCCCTTGTCGAGGGTGGGCGGCACGCTGGCACGGTCCACCAGGCCGGTGATCAAGCAGGTCGGAACCCGCAGGGCCGCCGGCCGCTCGCACTCCCCTTCACCGCGCCGGTGCCGATGGAGCCGCCCGATGCGCTGCAGCAGCAGGTCCATCGGAGCGATGTCACTGATCATCACATCGAAATCGACGTCCAAAGACTGTTCGAGGACTTGAGTCCCTACGACGACGAGTCGATGGGGACGAGAAGCTGAGGCCGGTCCAAGATCAACAACGAGTTGGCTCTCCATGCGAGTGCGGTGCGGGGCGACGAACTTGCTGTGCATCAGACGAGTGTCCGTGCCGAACACTTGCCGCAGCCCGTCGTACACCTCCTGGGCGCGAGAAACGGTGTTGCAGATGACTCCGGCGCAACCGCCGTCGGCCAGCAGGTCGCCGAGCGCGGCAACAACCTCCTCGACACTGTGGCCCTGCCGGACCAGCCGTACGACACGCTCTTCGACGGGTTGCTCGACCGGGCAATCGGTCATCCCGGTGCCCACGACCGTCAATCGCGGGTACGCCTGTGACTCGTCCGCGGCACACGTGACCGTCTTGCCCGTGCGACCTGACGCGTAGGCCCCGGCAAGTTCACGCCGTTGATCGGGGGGCAGGGTCGCCGACATCAGGATGACCGGCGTGCGGTAGGCACCCAACCAGGCGAGTACGCACATCAGATAGACGCGCATGTAATCGTCGGCGGCATGCACCTCATCGATCACCACGACCTTGCCGTCCAGCGCGAGATGCCGCAGCACGACATGCTTGGCCTTCAACCCCGCAAAGAGTGCCTGGTCGATCGTGCCGACGACATGGGTGGCCAACGCCGACCGCTTGCGTCCCCAGAACCACGACGCCGCCGTCACTTCAGCACGGGCGCCGCGCTGGCCTTCGTCGTCGACAATGCCTGCCACCGGCGAGCGCATCAGGTCGGCGAAATCATCATTCAGAGCGGCCTTGCTGTGCACAAGATTGAGGGTGGTGGCGGCCTCGGTGCGGACCAGCTCCAGCCACGATCGCACCCTGGAGAACATCGGGTTGGCGGTCGCCATGGTCGGCAGACCGAAGAAGGTGCCGCCCAGGCCGAATCGACTGGCCAGGATTTCGGCGCCCATCATGGCGGCCTCCGTCTTGCCGCAACCCATGGGTGCTTCAACGATGAGCATCGAGGGCTCCGCCATGTCTCGGCAGGCCCGAACCACGGCGCTCTGGACCGGATGCGGCACGCGACCCGACAACTTCGGGAAGCGATTCGTCAGCAGCGTGGCGGCATCCTCGCTCCCCGTCTTCGGCAACCAGGGATCAGGCAGGTTGATGAGCTGGAGGGCACGATCCAGTCGCTCCCTCGTCGGCAGGTCGTCGTACGGGAACAAGTCGGTCCCGCTGGCCATCCAGTCGGCGACAATCACCAGTGCGCTCAGTGTCATCTGCACCGTCACCGGCAGATGGATGGACACCCAGTCGGCCAGGTGCCGATCGGCGCCCGTCCGTTGGGCCATGCCGTTCCAGATCTCTCGCCGTGCCTGGTCCCAGCGCCCGGCCCCTCGGTGACCGGTCGGGAGGCGGTGGACGTCATCGAAGGTGGGGTTCTTGCCATGGTGTCCACCCACGATCTCGGCATAGTCGTGAACGTCCCGCGTTGGTCCACCATTGGCCAGCTGGGACAACAGTTCGACGACCACGGCCTGCCCAATGATCCCGTGCGGAGTCGGACGCTCCTTGGCTTCCGGGGCGAAGTCGAACCCTGCCGTATGAAGTTGCGTATGGAGGAAGGTGTAGCCAGGCACCTGCAACGCCTTCACCGCGAAGGCGGGAGCGCACTTGCCGATGTCGTGGATTCCACACAGGAACGCCGCCAGACTGCGTGCAGATTCCACCGATCCCAGGACGCTGGCGATCCGCTCCCGTTGCGCCGGTGCCAGCCACCGGTCGAACAGGACCTCACCGATCGCCGCACTGTCCTCAAGGTGCCGCACCAGCGGCAACCAGGCATCCGAGCCGGGGTCAGGATCGGTTTTGCCCCACACCAGGAGCACCTCGGGGCTCCACGGAACCGGCTGATGTTCGGAGTTGCGGGGGGACATGAACACAGCATGACCCACAGTTCCGACAAATGGAGATTTTTTCGCAAAGTCACAAACTCCAATCGGTTGCTGCACCCCCTCTGTGTGAGAGTCCCGTGAGCGTGCAGAACCGCCAAGGACTCATCCTGGCCTGCGCGACTCGGGAGAATCTCGGACTTGCTTTTCCGCGAGTTCGCACTTGGTCGATCCTTGAACAGGCTCGACCGAGCCGGGCCACCCTCTGAGGGCCAGCCACCTCGACAGAGCCCACAGACAGATTCCTGTCCACACCACCATTGCCGGATGCGA
>JAKDKP010000104.1 GCA_030453285.1 Propionibacteriales bacterium | reverse complement strand
AGATGGTCCGGCGGGTCTTGGCGATCCCGACCACGACCCCGATCACGGCAGTGAGGACGGCAGCAAGCGCGCCGTACGCCACCGCGGGTTCGGCGAAGCTGCCGCTGAGCAGTGCACGTTCGGCCTCGACGATGTAGGTCAACGGATTGAAGCGCGAAGCCACCTGCATCCATCCCGGGCCGGACTCCAGCGGCAGCATCATCCCCGACAAGATCAACAACGGGAACAGCAGCGTCTGCTGGACCGTCCAGAACACCCACTCCCGGCCCTTCGCAGCCAACCCGAGGGCATAGGACAGCGCCCCGATGCCGACCCCGAACACGCCGAGGATCAACAGGCCGACCACCAGCTGCAGTGGGTACAGGGTGAACCCGAAGGGGATGCACACGACGGCAATGATCAACCCCTGGACCACCAGTGGCGCGAACTCCTTCAACGCCCGGCCGACCAGAATGGCCGATCGGTCCAGTGGGGTGGCCAGCACCCGCTCGTACGAACCGGTCATCAACTCGTACAACAGATTGGACCCGGTCATCGAGGTGCCGAACAGGCAGATCATCACGATCACCCCGGGCACGAACCACTGCAGGGTCTCGGCGGTGGACAACGGAGCACCGTCGCCGCCCATCGATCCGCTCAACAGTGGCCCGAACAGGCCGAGGAAAATCAACGGTTGGAGCAGGGAGAAGACCAACGAGAACGGATCACGCAAGATCAACAGCACCTCACGGATGAACACCGCCCGGGTGTCGGCGAGGAACTTGATCAAGCCCGTACGAGGTGGTGCGCCGGTCGTGGGGGTCGGGTGTGCGGTCAGCGTGCTCATCACGCTGCCTCCTCTCGCAGGCTGCGTCCGGTCAGGTTCAGGAAGACGTCGTCAAGGCTGGCGGTGCTCAGCTCGGCCGAGGTGGGGGTCAGGCCGGCAACGCGCAGGCGGACGATCGCCTCGGGCAGTCGGGTCGCGCCGGACGAGGTGGTGATCACCACGCTCGATCCAGCTTCGTCGTCGGTGATCGTCACCTCGCCCAGATCCTGTGTCAGAGCCGATCGCACCTCGGTCGGGGTGCCAGCCACGCCGAGGGTGATCACGTCGGCGGCGTGGTCCCGCTTGAGGACTGCTGGCGCGGCGTCGGCGACGATCGACCCGTGGTCGATGACCACCACCCGCTCGGCCATCTGGTCGGCCTCCTCGAGGTAGTGCGTGGTCAGCACGATCGTCATGTCGAGCTGGCGACGCATCCGTCCGATGTGCTCCCACAGATTGGCGCGCGCCTGCGGATCGAGCCCGGTGGACGGTTCGTCGAGGAACAGCAGCGCTGGGTGGTTCATCAGACCCAGGGCCACGTCCAGGCGACGTCGTTGGCCGCCCGACAGCGACTGCACCGAGCGCCTGCCGAGCCCACCGAGGTCGAGCGCCTCGACCAGGTCGGCGGCGCGGCGACGATATTCGGTGCGAGGGAGCCCGTAGAAGCGTCCCTGATTGTGCAGTTCATCGACCACCCGGTACGAGTGGCCCCCGCCGTTGCCCTGGCCGATGTAGCCGATCCGCGACCGCACCAGAGCCGGCTCAGCGGCGACATCGTGCCCAGCGACGGTGGCGGTGCCCGCGGTCGGTTCGAGCAGGCTGGTGACCATCCGCAGGGTGGTCGACTTGCCCGCGCCATTCGGTCCGAGGAAGGCCACCAATTCCCCCTCGGCGACATCGACATTGATTCCCTTGACCGCCTCGACGGTCTCCTTGTTTCGTACGAAGGTCTTGGTGAGTCCTCGTGCAGTGATCACTGACATGCCCTTTCCACGGAGGTGATGTGGAGGAGACTACGAGCAGCACCGGACACTTCACGTCCGCAAGGGCGAAGACGACCCCGTGGGTCAGGCGGTTGCCGCTGGAGCCTTGATCGCGTCGAGGATCCGGGTCCAGTTGTCCGAACCGTGCCCGTCGGCGATCACCTGGCGGTAGTAGCCCTGGATGGCTCGGGGCAGGGCGACGTCGATGCCGACGGACTCGCTCAGGAAGACATCGAGCTGCGCCTGGTACATCACCTGGGCCAGCGCCGGATCGGATCCGAGCACCCGGGGCTCGCCGATCCGCGCCAGGGTGTCACGATGCCGAGTGATGGCCGACTCGGCGCCGCTGTAGTAGACGTAGCTGGCGGCGGTGCCCACCATCGGTGCGGGCACCATCACTCCGCCGGCCACGAACGCAGCCCCGCGCCGCCCCATCCAGTCGGCGGCCTCCCTGGTCCTTTCGGGGGTGTCGGAACTGAGATTGACCACGGTGCGGCCCGCGAGTGCCGGCAGCGTGGTGGACAGGATCTCGTACATCGGCCGATAGTCGGTCAGGCTGAGCAGGACCAACTCACTGGCTTCGACGGCATCGCGGGGACTCTCTGCCAGCCGGACGCCTTCACCGACCAACTCGACAGCGCGCGACGCAGTCCGATTCCACACCGTCACCGGGTGGCCGCCGGCGTGCAGAGCCCGAGCCATCGCCTGCCCCATCGGGCCCAGGCCGATCACCGTCACTGGTTCGAGGCCTCCGGGATCCGGCCGAGTCGTTGTCCCGCCTGGGTTGCGGTCGTGATGTCGTTGGTCATCGAAGTCCTTCGTCGGTTGCGTGGACAAGGTGTCGGTGACCATCCTTGGTGCACAACTCCCGTCACGGAAGTACCCACCATTTTGTGGGGTACGCACCAGGTGGTGCGGTCACGGCGGTGACGGGCTGGCAGACGAAGGAGCAGTGACCTGATGGCCGACTCCGCGCGGCGGGGACCGTACCTGTGTGGGCTCGACTCGGCCCTGGACGTGGTGAGCGGCAAGTGGAAGGTGTTGGTCCTGTGGGAGCTGCACGCCCACGGCGTACGACGTTTCGCCCAGCTCCGCCGAGGGCTCCCCGGCGTCAGCGAGAAGATGCTGACCCAGCATCTGCGCCAGATGGAGCAGGACGGGCTGATTCATCGGGAGGTCTTTCCCGAGGTCCCGCCCAAGGTCGAATACAGCCTCACCGAAGCCGGCGCGGCGCTGAACACCGCCCTCGAACCGCTGGGCGTCTGGGGGCGGGACCGCATCGCCCGCGAGGGGCTGGAGATGGTGCCGGTGCCGGTGCCGGACGAAGAGGGCAGCGCTTGACCGGTGGCCCTCCACCCGCGCCGACCGGTCGACCATGATCAACTCGTCGAGAGCTCACGCGCCATCAGCACCCGGGCACCGTGACGGGCCAGACCCAACTCCGCCTCGACCCGTTCCATCTCCCGGTACGGGGTGGCGTCGATCGCCGCGGTGACCTCGAAGCCGCAGCTCTCATAGAAGGGCCTGTTCCACTCGATGTCGGCGTAGGTGCGCAGGGTCACTCGGGTGATTCCGCGCTCCGCCGCCGCGGTGCAGGACGCCTCGACCAGGGCACGACCGTGTCCGCGGCGCAGGTGTTCGGGCCGTACCGCCACCTGTTCGAGATGCGCGGTGCCCGACAGGCACGACTGGGGGAACTGCAGCACGTGGGCGAAACCGATCGGCGGCCCGCCGGGCTTCTCGGCAACGACCAGCAGGAATCCCTTGGTGGCCGCCCGGGCGGCTCCGTCCTCTGCCGAGTCCGGCCCGAACGGTTCCGGGCCGAAGACATCGTCGAAGAGCGAGTCGGCTGCAGACTCGATGTCCTGGAGGGCCGCGATGTCGGCGTCGGTGGCCGGTCGGATGCTCCGGGTGTGGTCCATGGCGGTCAGCGTAGACAACCGGTGGTGTGTCCATCACGAACACGCATCAGCTCCGGGCAGAGCGGATCACCACGTCGGCAAATCGCCGGGCGAAGGCGCGCCACACCGGGGCCGAGGTCGACTCGTCGGCGGCTGCTGTCGCGACCAGCGTGTCGGGGTCGAAGCCTTGTCCTTCCAGTTCGGCGCGATTCCAGGCCGACACCCGGTCACCAGACATCTCGGGGTGGAACTGCAGGCCCCAGGCACGTTCGCCGACACGGAACCCCTGGATCGGGCAGCGTTCGCTGCTGGCCAACCAGACGGCCCGTTCGGGCAGGGCAGTGATCGCGTCCTTGCGGTGCTCCATCGCGGTGAACTGGTCGCCCAGCGGGCCGAACAGCTCATCATCGACGGCCTCGGCACGTTTGGTCAGCACCGTGCTGCCGCTCTCGGGCAGTCCGTGCTGGGCCCGTACGGTGCCCCCGATCACGTGTGCCAGCAGTTGCCCACCCAGGCAGATGCCCAACACCGGTAGCTCTGTCTGCACTGCCTCGGAGGCACGGGCCCGCTCATCGGCGAGCCACCCGTGGTGCTCGTCATCGTCGGGCATCAATCCTCCCCCGAGCATCACCAGCCCTGAATACCCTTCCAGGGCAGGGATCTCGGCGCCGTCGTACGCGGCCACGATGTCGAGAGCGAGGCCGTCGGTCTGCCACCACGGCTCGAATCGGCCCAAGGTCGAGCTTTTCGAGTTCTGGATGACCAGCACGGTCGGACGATCGGACACGGCTTCCTCCTGTTGGTGTGGTGATCAGTGCCCAACGGCGGCGTACGCCTCGGCCAGCAGGTCCTCCGCCGGCCCGGACAGGATCCTCGGTGAACCCACGGCATCGAGAGTGACGAACCGCAGGGTTGATCCTCGGGTCTTCTTGTCCATCGCCATCGCCGACCGCAGCTCGGGCCAGGCGGCGGCTTCGTACGAGGTGGGCAGGCCGAGGGCCGACAAGCGTTCTCGGTGCCGGGCGACGAACTCGGCATCGGCGCGACCAGACAGGCGCGAGAGCTCGGCGGCGAACACCATGCCGACGGCGATCGCCTCGCCGTGCCGGACTCCGTACGAGCTGTGTCGCTCGATCGCGTGCCCCAAGGTGTGACCATAGTTCAGCAACTCCCGGCCGACCGCTGAGTCCGTCGAGGTCGCCTCCCGCAGGTCGGTCGCCACCACGGCGGCCTTGACCGCGATGGCCCGGCCGACCACCTCGGCCAACTCCGGCGAGGTGGGGTCGGTGATCAACTCCGGGCCCGCTTCGGCGACGGCGAGGATTTGCGGGTCGGCAATGAAGCCGCACTTGATCACCTCGGCCAGGCCGGACCGGATCTCTTGCGGGGGAAGGGTTTCCAGCCACTCGAGATCACACAGCACCCCGCGTTGCTCATGGAACGCGCCGACCAGATTCTTGCCGGCGGCGACGTTGATGCCTGCCTTGCCACCGATGGCGGCGTCGACCATGCCGAGCACCGTGGTCGGCACGGTGATCAGTTCGACGCCTCGCAACCAGGACGCGGCGACAAAGCCGGCCAGATCGGTCGCGGCGCCACCACCGAAGCCGATCACCAGATCGCTGCGGGTGAAGCCGTCCGCGCCGAGACGATCCCAACACTCGGCCAGCACCGACAGCGACTTGGCCGACTCGCCGTCGGGCACCTCGATCGGCAGCACCTCGGCGTCCAACCCGGCCGTCAACTCCGGCACCCGGGACGCCATCGCGGTCGGATGAATCACCGCCACCCGATCGGCTCCACCCACCAGGTCACCGAGCTCGCTGCGCACCCCGCGGCCCACCACGACTTCGTACGGCGCGGTCGCCGAGGCGACGGCAACCCGTTGGGTGCCCTGTGTCGGTAATGGGCTCTGCGCTGGTGTCGGGCTCATCGTGACGATGCCGACAGCAGTTCGACGATCTGCTCGACCACGGCGGTCGGGTCGTCGCCGTCGTTGGTGACGGTGTGCGTGGCCACCGCGCGATACAAGGGAGTCCGTTCGCCCAACAACTTGATCAAGGTCCCGCGGACGTTGCCCATCAACAGCGGGCGCGCCTGATCGAGACCGGCACGGGAGATCGCGCTGGCCGCGGCGACCTCCAACCACACCACCGTACGACCGGCCAGGGCTGCGCGGATGGTGGGAGACATGACGGCCCCACCACCAAGGGCGATCACGCCGGCACCGTCGAGGGCGGTCCGGGTGGCCGACTCCTCCAGAGCGCGGAAGGCCGGCTCACCGTCCTCGGCGAAGATGTCACCGATCGTCCGGCCGGAGGTCTGTTCGATCGCCGCATCGACATCGGTGAAGCCGACGTCAAGACGTTCGGCCAACAATCGCCCGACGGTGGACTTGCCGGCCCCGGGGGCGCCGACGATCACCACGTCACCGGTTCGCCGCTCGTTGGTCACGGCTTCGTTGGTCACGGCTCAGTCCCTCGTGCCATCCGGCGCCGCGTCTCCGGGCCGGTTGTCACTGCCGCGGCCGTCGACGGCGAACGGTCGGGAGTCGGCGCCCGTCGGTGATTCCGGTGTGGGAGCCTCGGACCCGGGAGTGGGTTCCTGCGCCGGTGCGGGTTCTGGCGGGCCAACCGGTGCTGGCTCGGCAGCCGGTGCTGGCTCGGCGGACCCTGCCGGCTCGACGAGGCGCACCTTGCCGGGATCCACCTCGATGACCTGCTCGGTGTCGACCATGTCCACCTGATCGGTGGGCACCACGGTGGCGGCGTCGGGGTCCACCTCGACGGCTTGGTCGGGATCGACCATGGTAGGCGCATTCAGTTCGAGCATGTGAGCATCGTCTGGCTGCAGCATGTTGGGCGGTTCACCGTCCTGTCGGAACGGGTCGAACAGGTTCGGCGGCGGGTTGCTCATGATCAACTTCCTTCCGGCAGGTGGCCCACCTGGAGGCCACGGGCACGTACATCGGCGAGATAGGAGTCACGGTTGCGGCGGGTCTCGGCCACCGAGTCACCCCCGAACTTCTCCAGCGCCACCTCTGCCAGGACCAGGGCGACCATCGCCTCGGCCACCACACCGGCGGCGGGCACGGCACACACGTCGGAGCGCTGATGATGGGCCACGGTCGCCTCACCGGAGGCGGTGTCGACGGTCCGCAGCGCCCTTGGCACCGTGGCGATCGGCTTCATCGCGGCGCGGGCCCGCAACACCTCACCGGTGCTCATCCCACCCTCGGTGCCGCCGGCCCGATGCGAGGCGCGGGTGATGCCGTCGGATCCGGGCACGATCTCGTCATGGGCGAGGCTGCCGCGGGTCCGGGCCAGCTCGAACCCATCTCCGATCTCGACACCCTTGATTGCCTGGATGCCCATCAGGGCGCCGGCCAGTTTGGCGTCGAGTCGTCGGTCACCGTGCACGTGCGAACCCAGGCCTGGTGGCAACCCGTGCACCACGACCTCGACGACGCCACCGAGGGTGTC
>JAKDKP010000751.1 GCA_030453285.1 Propionibacteriales bacterium | reverse complement strand
CATGCAGTCGGCCACCGAACTCGACGGTGGCGAGACCACCAGCAAGCTCCCGACCCGGGCCTGGCTGACACCGATCGTGGTGGCCGTGCTGGCCGGTGGGGGTGCCAGCACGGTGGTGCTGACCGGCACCGACGTGTCGGTGATCGCTGCGCTGCGTGAGATGGGGCAACCCGGCATGATCGGCGTCCTGCTCACGCTGTGGGGCGCCGGTTCGGCGATCGGAGGTCTGACGTACGGAGCGATCCGTCGCACGATTCCCGTGTTCGTGCTGCTGTTGCTGCTGGCAGGGACCACCGGGCTGTTGGTGTTCACCCAGACCCCGCTCACCTTCGGGATCGTCCTGGTGGTGGCCGGCTTCTTCTGTGCACCGACACTGTCGGCGACCAGTGACAGCCTGTCGCGGGTGGTGCCGGCTCGCGTCCGGGGTGAAGCCATGGGCTGGCACGGTTCGGCGTTGACCACCGGGTCGGCCGTGGGTGCCCCGCTCGCCGGGGCGGCCATCGACCTCGCCGGCTGGCAGGGGGGATTCGTCGCGACCGCCGCCCTCGGCGTCGCGGTGGCGCTGTCGGGTCTGGTGGCCATCGGACTCCGTCGACTCTGGCGCCGCTGAGACCTGACCAACTACCTCGCGCAGGTGCACACGCACCTGTGCCGAGTCGCGGCAGAATCTGATCCGTTCCCAAATCATGAATCCCACTGACAGCGGTACCCTCGATCCTGCCCTGCTCTGGCATGGCACCACCGCCATGCCCGCCCCGGATCGACGTCGAGGAACCATGACTGCCCCCACCGCCCTCGCCACGGAACAGCGCACGCACCGCTACGACATCGATCTGCTGCGTGTGTTGTGCGGTGCGGCGGTGATCCTCGGCCATACCGGGTCGGTCTTCATCAAGGCCACCGACAATGACCCCGACAACGGCGCGGCGGTCTACTGGGTCGGGCATCTCGCCGAGGCGATCAACCCGTGGGCGGTGCCCACTTTCTTCGCCGTCGCCGGCTGGGCCGTGCTGGCCGGAGCTCCCCCACGCGACGAATCAACCATGTTGCGGCGGATCTGGCGGCACTTCGTCCCGCTGGTCGTCTGGGTCGGGTTGTACGTCCTGCTCGGCAAGGTGATGGGCGACAACACCCGTCCGATCCCGACCCTGCTGTGGCAGTCGGCCCTCGACGGCGGCGTCGCCTCGAACCATCTGTGGTACCTCTACTCGTACATTCCGCTGATCGCCGTCCTGGGCCTGACGGTGCTGTTCATCAAGGGCCAACGCCCGTGGATCCTGGCGGTGATTGCCGCCGTCATGGCGGTCGGTGCCACCGGTGTGGTGATGCTGGATGAGGTGCTCGGCCTCGGCGACCCGGACGTCATCTGGGGCATCGCCGGCTACCAGGTGATCTACGCAGTGCTCGGCGCTTTCCTGCTGCACAAGCCGTCCCGCCGGATGTTGCTGACCACCGGTTCGGGTCTGCTGCTGCTGATCTGCGCGACGCTGCTCGCCGCCGGCGCGGTCCTCGGCACCGGCGTGGGCGCTCAGGCGCTGGCACCGGCGGCATCCGTCACGACCGTGACGAGCGCGAGCGCATCGGCCGTGGC
>JAKDKP010000750.1 GCA_030453285.1 Propionibacteriales bacterium | reverse complement strand
GCACTGACTCCCTCTTCGGCGCGCTGGCCGTACGACCCGCCGTTGCCCGATGACTTCGAGCGCGAGACGGACACGCTGGAGCGGTACCGCCTGCAGTACGCGCAGTACAAGATCGACCCGCAGTTGATCACTGCTCACCAGATGGCTCCGTGGCTGATCACCTGGGATGACCATGAGGTGCACAACGACTACCAGCAGAGCGATCCGGCCTACTGGACGCGGATGGCCAATGGCTATCGCGCCTTCTGGGAGCACCTGCCGCTGCGTCCGGCGCAGCTCGCCCGGGGTCGAGAGGCGCAGATGTATCGGCGCTTCACCTATGGCGACCTGGCCGAGTTCAGCCTGCTCGACGCCCGGCAGTATCGATCGGCCGAACTCGACGGAGTGCTGCCCGATGACGGCCCACGGCGTGACCCCGACCGGACGATCCTGGGCAGCACCCAACGCGACTGGCTGCTCGACGGCCTCGGTGCCTCCAGCACCAGATGGAATGTGATGGCTCAGGGCGTGCTCTTCGGCATGCTCGACACCGCTGCCGGACCGGAGCGTGCCTTCGCCAGCGGTGCCTGGGACGGCTACCAGGCTGATCAGCAGCGTGTGATCAACGGCGTCGTGGAGCGAGAAGTGGACAACTTCGTCGTGCTCACCGGAGACATCCATCGCAACTACGACCTGAACCTGTTGGCGAACTTCGACGACCCGGACTCGCAGATCGTCGGAGTCGAGTTCGCCGGCACCTCGATCACCAGTGGCGGTGACGGGGTCGATTCCGATGCAGGCCTGGAGGAGCGCCTGGCCGCCAACCCGCATCTGAAGTTCGGCAATCTCCAGCGCGGTCACCTGCGCTGTCATGTTGATCATGACGCCTGGCGGACGGACCTGCGGGTGATCGACTCCTCGATCAAGACCCCGGACGTCTACACCGCCTCCACGCGCGCTTCCTTCGTCACCGAGGCCGGCAATCCTGGGCTGGTCGATGCCTGAGCCCGAACAATCAGCCGCTGATCGGTCCGCCGCCGGTCCGGGTCGGGCTGGCGCGGCTCGCCCGTCCGTCTGTCTCTCGTCGCCGTCGGACGCCGTCCGTGGCCCGTGGCGCGGCGCAGTCGAGTGGCAGGTCGAACCGGGCTGGGCGACGCCCTGGCGGTTGCCTCGAGGCGCTGTCGTTCGTGAACCCCTGCGCCGGGCCGCCGAGTCCGCGACGGGTGTCCGGGCGGAGTTCCGGACCGACGCGACGGCGATCACCCTCCCCGTACGGGTGACCGGGACTCCGCGCCCGATGATCGATGTGCTCGCCGACGGTGAACTCGTGCATCGCCGCCAGCTCGGTGAAGGACTCAACGAGGTCGCCACCCCGCTGTCGGGAGCACCGGCCGATGTCGAGGTGTGGCTGCCCCAGGACGGCCGGGTCTCGGTTGGCGACCTCACTCTGACCGGGGCAGGCATCGTCGACATCGGGCGGCCCGCACGCCGGCGCTGGTACGCCTACGGCAGTTCCATCACCCATTGCCTGGCCGCCGCTGGACCATCCCAGACGTGGCCGTCGATGGTGGCCCGGAGAAATGGATGGGACCTCACCTGCCTCGGCTTCAACGGAC